>JBARVM010000403.1:0-10227 GCA_049646265.1 Paracoccaceae bacterium | reverse complement strand
CATTCAGCCCCCGATGCGGGCGGAAATTGCGGTAGCCGCCATTCAGCGCCATCACCAGAAAATGATAAAGTGCACCATAGAACATATGCTGGCGCAGATCACCCCAACGGGCCGGGGCATTCGGTTGCTGGGCGCCGGGATTGTCCAGCGCCCGTTTCATTTCTGACAGTGAAATGTCCATCAGCCGCGAATTGCCGTTTGACCCGTCCCGTTCGTAGGTCAGCCAGTAGGGTCTGAGATAGCCTTCCTCGAACACATGAATGCGGATCGACATGACCTGGGCGATGCGGATCGCTTCGGCATGGATGGGGCGGGTACAGCCATAAAGTACCAGATCGGTGATTGCGCGCTCTTGTAGCAATGCGGCGCAATAGTCCGGCCATGCCTCGGGACGGTCGCGAAAGGCGTGGTAACCCGGACCGTCCCAGAAAAACTGGTCGCCGCGATTGAAACCAACCCTCTCGCAGCTTTGGCCCGCCCGGCGCAGCAATGCCGCAAGCCTGCTGTAAAAGGGCCCGTGAGGCCCCTGCAGGAACAGAAAGCGCCGCGCCGCGTGGTTTGTATCTGCCTGATCTTGCATTTCGCGCAAAGGTTGTTTTGGCAAGAGTGCCGCCTTTTGGCGGCCTTGTCACTAAAAATGACAAGCGGATCTGGCGCGTTGGGTTCTGTTGCAAAAAAAAGCTGATAGCCGGTAATCCCCTTTCCCCCTGACAGACCTATTCCACGGCATGTGTGACAGGCGTGCCGCGCGCGGCGAATACGTTCATATCGGCGATACGGATCTGAATCTCGGCGACCTGTCGGTCGAAGTTCCTTGCCACGAGGCGTTGCCCCAGGAGTTTCACGCAGTGCATATTACTCTCAACGCTACTTCGGCGTTGGTATCCGTTCCATCGTCGCGCGACCGGACGACCGAGGTTTTTCGATTTCCGCAGTGCTTCGTTTCGTGCGACCGCGCCGGCGGCTGCGCGTCCTCCAGGGGTCTCCGCACCGGGGCGGCCGGTCACGGCACATTCGTTGCAAAACTTGCGAAAAGGTGCGGCGCGGGCTAGGCACTAGCAAGAAAGTTGAAAGGGCCAGACATGTTCACCGGCATCATAACAGATATTGGCGAGGTGATCGCCCTGACGCGCGAGGCGGATCTGCGGGCGCGCATTGCCACCAGCTACAAGATCGCCTCCATCGATATCGGCGCTTCCATCGCTTGCGACGGCTGCTGCCTGACGGTGATTGCCAAGGGAGAGACGCCGCAGGGCTGGTTCGATGTGCAGGTATCGGCCGAAAGCCTGTCCAAGACGACGATCGGTCGCTGGGAAAAGGGCCAAAAGCTCAATCTTGAACGGGCGTTGAAAGTCGGGGACGAGCTGGGCGGTCATATCGTTTCTGGCCATGTGGATGCGGTGGCCACGATAAGCGCCATCCGGGCCGAAGGTGGCTCTACCCGTATCACCCTGACAGTGCCGGCCGCCATCGCCGGTTTTATCGCCCCCAAAGGTTCGGTCGCGCTGAATGGCACATCGCTGACGGTGAACGAGGTGGAGGGCACAAGTTTCGGCGTCAACCTCATCCCCCATACGCAGGCCGTGACCACATGGGGTCAGGCCAGGGTCGGCGATCCGGTCAATATAGAGATCGATACATTGGCCCGTTATGTGGCGCGGATGCGCGACTGGGCCGGGCAGGACTGACGCGCGAACGGCCCCCCGAAAAGGCGGACTTATCTGCGTTTCCGGCAGGCGCACACTCTGGCCAAAGCAGGCGGTTTGGGCTAAGGCCGTGCCAGAAGATTGGATGGCCAGAAGCTTTGATGGGGAACGAAGGTGACTGATACTCTGAAACTGGCCGTCGCACCGACCGAGGAAATCATCGAAGAGGCGCGCAACGGACGCATGTTCATTCTGGTCGATCATGAAGATCGCGAGAATGAGGGCGATCTGGTGATCCCGGCGCAGATGATCACCCCTGATGCGGTGAACTTCATGGCGCGGCACGGGCGCGGACTGATCTGCCTGACGCTGGAGGCAGAGCGGATAGAGGCGCTGGGTCTGCCGCTGATGTCGACCAAGAATTCCTCGCGCCACGAAACCGCCTTTACCATCTCCATCGAGGCGCGGGAGGGGGTGACAACCGGCATTTCCGCCCATGACCGCGCCCATACAATTTCTGTTGCCATCGACCCGACCAAGGGGCCTGCCGATATTGCCACGCCCGGTCATGTCTTTCCTTTGCGCGCCCGCGAGGGCGGGGTGCTGGTCCGTGCCGGCCATACAGAGGCTGCCACCGATATTTCCCGCCTTGCCGGGTTGAACCCGTCGGGCGTCATCTGCGAGATCATGAATGACGATGGCAGCATGGCGCGATTGCCGGAACTGATCACCTTTGCCCAGGCGCACGGGATCAAGATCGGCACCATTTCCGATCTCATTGCCTACCGGCTGCGCCATGACAGTCTGGTGCGCGAGATTGCGCAACGCTCCGTCACCTCGACCCATGGCGGTGACTGGATGATGCGGGTCTTTGCCGATGCAACGCAGGGTGCCGAACATATCGTGCTGACCAAGGGTGATATCACCTCGCCCGACCCGGTCTTGGTGCGGATGCATTCGCTGAACCCCTTGGAGGATGTTCTGGGGCTGCATCCCACCCATGCCGGGCAGGTTCCCGCAGCGATGGAAGTTATTGCCGCCGAAGGGCGTGGCGCTGTGGTGATGCTGCGCGACACGTCGATGAAGCTGGCGCTGGATGAAGAGGCGACGCCGCACAAGCTTCGTCAATATGGTGTCGGCGCGCAGATCCTTGCAGCCCTTGGCGTTCACAAGTTGGAACTGGTGACCAATTCCGGCGTGCCAAAGATCGTGGGCCTTGATGCCTATGGGCTGGAAATCACCGGAACCCGCCCGATTTCGAAGGAATAGGTCATGGCCGCCAATGAAAGCCATCATACTTTGCCGCTGCCAGTCTTTGACGCACCGGTAAAACTCCTGATCGTTGTCGCCCCCTATTACAAGGATATTGCCGACAATCTTTGCGCCGGCGCCCGCGCGGTGGCGGAGGCTGCCGGGGCCAGTGTCGATCTGGTTGAAGTGCCCGGCGCGCTCGAAGTGCCCACCGCCATTGGACTGGCTTCGCGGCTGCGCGACTATGACGGGTTCGTGGCCCTTGGTTGTGTGATCCGTGGCGAGACGACACATTACGACACGGTCTGCAATGACAGTTCGCGCGCGCTGACGATGCTGGGTCTGTCGGGCGCCTGTATCGGCAATGGTATCCTGACGGTCGAGAACCGCACCCAGGCAGAGGTGCGCGCCGATCCTGCCGGGCAGAACAAGGGCGGCGGCGCGGCGGCGGCGGCCTTGCATCTTATTGCACTTTCGCGCACATGGTCGCGCCAGACCAAGGGCGTGGGCTTCAAGCCGGCCCAGCATTAGGACGCGCCAGAATGACCAGCCAGACCGACCCCGCCACCGATAAGGCCGAACAAAAGCGCCAGATGAAGTCGGCGGCACGGCTTTTCGCGGTACAGGCGCTGTTTCAGATGGAATCCTCGGGCCAGACGGTCGACAAGGTGCGGGCAGAGTTTGAAACCCACCGTTTCGGCGCCACGATCGAGGATGACACTTTTTCCGAGGCTGACCCCGCGACCTTTCGCCTGATCCTCGAAGAGGCGGTGAACTGGCAGGCGAAGATCGATCAGATGACCGACCGCGCCTTGGTGGCGAAATGGCCGATCGCCCGGATCGACCCGGTCATCCGCGCCCTTTTCCGGGCGGCGGGGGCCGAACTGGTCGGGGCCTCGACCCCACCACGGGTGGTGATCACCGAATATGTCGATGTGGCGCATGCCTTCTTCCCCGAAGGGCGCGAGGCGAAATTCGTCAATGCGGTGTTGGACCATATGGCGCGCGAGGCAAGGCCGGAGGCTTTTTGATGAACATCGTCGCCCAGGGGCTCATCGGTCTGATTGCCGTTCTGCATCTGATGTTTCTGTGGCTGGAGATGTTTGCCTGGGAAAGCCGGGGGCCCAAGGTCTTTCGCCAGTTTCCAAAGGAGCTTTTTGCCCCGACGCGGGTTCTGGCGGCCAATCAGGGGCTTTATAACGGCTTTCTTGCCGCCGGTCTTGTCTGGTCGCTTCTGACCGGGCCCGACATGGCGCGGGCGCTGGCCAGCTTTTTCCTTGGCTGCGTCCTGATTGCGGGCCTTTACGGTGCTGCGACCGCCTCGCGCCGCATCCTTTATGTGCAAGGCTTGCCCGCAGCCCTTGCGCTGCTGGCGGTATGGCTGGGCTAAGGTTCAGTCCACTGCCAGTTCGGCGATTTCCCGTCTGAAGGGCAGGGCATCGCCAATATCAGGCCCGTCCAATTCGCGCGCATAGCGGTGGCCTGCATAGGTGGCCCAAGCAATAGGTCCAGGCGCGTTGGCGTCCCCGATAATCCGGACTGATCTGATCCCCGCCTCGGCCCATTCCGCCTCTCGCGCTTGCAGATCCATCATCAACCCGTTGTTTTCCATGCGCGATGTCACCATGACCACCGCATCGCAGTCATGCTGCATCAGCCGGTTAGTATAGACGCAGTTGCTCACAACATGGTCGGGGTGAACCTCGGTCAGGCCGCGGTTGAGAATGATTTCCACCCCGGACTCGACCAGCCGCGCATGGATCGTTGACTGTTCCAGCGTGTTGTTGGTCCAGTCAGAGACGAAGGCCGAGGGGGTGATCAGCGTCACGTCGGTGCCGGCCCTTGCCATAAGTTCAGCCAATACGCCGCCCATGTAATAGTGATCATCGTCAAAGAGGATCACCTTGCCTTTCGGGATATGACCATCCATCAGGTCATCCGGTGTATAGATCCTTGCCTTCTCCGCGATGGGCATCGGCACGACATGTTGGCGCGCTACCCCATCGGCGCGCCATCTTGCGCCGGTCGCGAGGCAAATATTCTCAAAACCGAAGTCGAGGATTGAGGCTGCGTCCAGCTCGCTTTGCAGATAGATATCCACATTGGCGCGCTGAGAAAGCTGGTATTTGCGATAGTCCGCCACGCGGCCCCATGCGGCCAACCCGGGCAATTTCGCCTCGCGTCGCACCCGTCCACCCAGTTCCGGACCGGCCTCGGCAAGCGCCACCTGATAACCGCGACGACAAAGCGCCCATGCCGCCTCCAACCCCGCCGGGCCGCTGCCGACCACCAGAACGTTGCTGCTGGCACCTTTGGGGTTCATTCGTTCCGGATGCCAGCCCTTGCGCCATTCTTCCATGAAGGTCGGGTTCTGGGTGCAGCGGCTGATCGACATGGTCATGTCGCCGGTGATGCAGATGTTGCAGCCAATACATTCTCGGATATCCTCGATACGGCCTTCCTCGACCTTTCGCGGCAGGAACGGATCGGCGATGGAGGGGCGTGCGCAACCGATGAAATCGAGCGTGCCGCTGCGGATCATCCGCACCATCGTGTCAGGGCTGGTGAAACGGCCCACACCGACAACCGGTCGGTCGGTCAGGGCACGGATGCCCTGAACCAGTACTTCCTGCGCCCCCTCGGGCTTGAAGCGCGAGGGGCCGGAACAATCCTCCCAGGCGCCATGGGCCAGATCCCAAAGATCGGGCAGGTTGCGGTTCATCTCGATGAACTCGCGCAGTTCGGCATTGGAAAATCCAAGATCGCCAACGGTCTCGTCAAGGCTGACGCGTAGGGTAAGGCCCATCTTGTCGCCCACCGCGTCCCGGATATCCGCGATCACCTCATTCACGAAGCGCGCGCGGTTTTCCAGACTACCGCCATATTCGTCGGTGCGATGATTGGTGGCGCGGCTGAGGAAATGCTGAAAAATGCCAAACCCATGCGCGCCATAAAGACAAATCAGATCAAAGCCCGCCAGCTGCGATCGTTTTGCCGCCGTCACAAACCAGCGGCGCAGGTTCCTGATGTCGGTCTTGTCAAGGGCGCGCGCCTGCACCTGGTCATTGGTAAAGGTGCGGATCGGCATGGCTGACGGTGCGAGCGGCACTTCCTTGGTATAAAGGTTTGGGCCGTTGATACCGGAATAGGCCAGCTGAATGCCGGCCAACGCGCCGTGGCTTTTCATCCGCTCCGACATCTTGCGCAATTGGGGAATGTCCTTGTCCTCCCACAGGCGCAATTCGATAAAGGGGGTGATTTCCGAGGTATGATGCATTTCGCACTGTTCGGTGAAGATCACCCCCCAGCCGCCTTCTGCCTTGACGCCCCGCATCTCCGCCGCAGCCGACGGGTCACGATAACCGCCGCCGTTGCAATGGGGCACCTGATAGAAGCGGTTCTTGGCCGTCACTGGGCCGATGGCCATAGGCTCAAACAGGATGTCATAACGCGCGTCACGCAAGAGGCTCTCCTTCGCGGAAAAAGGCTGCCGCCGACGATAGCATCGCGACCAGGCAGGGAAAGTTTTCTGTGCAAAATCTTTGCTTAGGAAGAGACTAAGCTGTGATCTTTTACCTGCCTGTCAGGTCGAAAAGGGACCCATTTTCCTGTTGATTTCGGCAATGCTCGACAAAGGCGCGGATCACATTGGCGCGTTCCGCATCGCGCGGCATCAAAAGCCCCATGCGCATGGGCCGGGCCGGCTGTTTGAGAGGAATGAATTTCAAGGGTTTGCCGTCCGGGGACAAGCCACTTAACGGGCGGACGTTCGCAATCGAATAGCCAAAGCCATTGGCCACCAGGCTGCGCATCACGGCCATGTCCCTTGTCCGTTCGGCAATGATCGGGCGCGCACCTATGGCCGCAAAGAAGGACAGGAAATATTCCGAACTGAAAGGCAGATCCAAAAGCACCATCGGCAGCGACGCCAGATCCTTGGCGGCGATGGTTTCCTGACCGGCCAAAGGATGATCGGCAGCCAAAACCACGAGGGGCGGCAGTTCCACCAACCCCTCAAAGACCAGGTCGGCAGGCAGGTCGAGATCATAGGTCAGGGCCAAATCAATTTCTGCCCGGCGGAGCGCGCTGAATATCTCGGCCTGATTCAGCTCGAACTGACGGATGCGCACATCGGGAAACCTATCTTCAAAGGCGCGGCGGACCGACGGCAAGACCACTTGCGCGAATGTCACAAGGCAGCCGATATTGAGCGGCCCGCGCACATTGCCGGAAAGGTCGCCTGCCAGATCAACTAGCCCGTCCGCCTCGCGCAGGATCAGTTTGACCTGTGTCATCATGCGCCGCCCGGCCTGCGTCAGGGACAAGCCCTGCGCATGTTGGCGCACGAAAAGCGGTAGGCCGAATTCCTGTTCCAACTGGGTGATGGCGGCGGAGATCGAGGGGGAGGAAACATTCACCTTTTCAGCCGCCTGCGCGATGGAGCCAAGTTCGCCCACGGCGGCAAAATATTCCAGCTGACGAAACGTGAACCTGAGTGGCATCTGATATTCCCCCGCCCTCGGGTTTACATCAGCTTTGATATTTTATCCACGTCGTCTTCAGCGCGGTATATTTGTCAAAAGAATGCAGCGACAGGTCGCGGCCAAACCCAGACTGTTTCATCCCGCCAAAGGGCGTCATCGCCGAAAGGGCGTCAACCGTGTTGACCGATACAGTACCCGCCATCAAACGTTCGGACACGCGCAAGGCGCGGCTGAGATTGTCGGTCCAGACAGAGGCGGCAAGCCCATAAACGCTGTCATTGGCCATCCGCACCGCTTCCTCCTCGCTGTCAAAAGCGATGACCGATAGGACCGGGCCAAAAATTTCGTTCTGCGCCAGTGGATCGTTGTGCGCAACCTCGTCAAAGATCGTTGGCTGAACGAAAGAGCCTTTGCCGTCGATCTTGACCTGCTCGCCGCCGGTGACCAGACGGGCGGACTTCTTGCCAGCGTCGACGAAACGCATGATGCCTTCGGTTTGTGTCCGGTCAACGATGGCGCCCATCTTCGATTGCGGATCCAGCGGGTCACCCGGTTGCATTTCCCGAGCGCGCGCCATCAGTTTTTCGACCAGCGCATCCTTGATTGAGCGTTCGACATAAAGCCGCGAATTGGCGGAACAGACCTCTCCCTGATTGAAGAAGATGCCAAAGGCGGCCATGTCGGCTGCGGCATCCAGATTTTCGCAATCGGCAAAGACGAGATTGGGGCTTTTGCCGCCGGTTTCCGGCCAGACCTGTTTGAGGTTCGACTGGCCTGAATATTGCATGAACTTTTTGCCGGTAGCGGTGGAGCCGGTGAAAGCGAGGCAGTCTACATCCATATGCATCCCAAGCGCCTGACCCGCTGTCGCGCCAAAGCCGGGCACCACGTTCAGAACGCCGTCAGGCAGACCAGCCTCGGTCGCAAGTTCGGCAAGTCGCAGGGCAGAAAGAGGGGACTGTTCCGCCGGTTTCAGGACAACGGAATTTCCGCAAGCCAAAGCAGCGGCGCATTTCCAAGTGGCCATGTCCAGCGGGAAATTCCACGGCGTGACGGCCCCTACAACACCGAGTGGCACCCGTTTGACCAGCGCCAGATCGCCCGGGCCGGTTGGGGCGACCTCGTCATAGATCTTGTCGATCGCCTCGCCGTACCACTGAAAGAAGCTGGCGGATCCGGGCGCGTCGACGGTGACGGCATCCTTGACCAGTTTACCCATGTCGAGACTATCAAGCAGCGCCATTTCCTCGAGATTCTGGCGGACCAGGTCGGCCAGCTTCAGCAGTACGCCCTTGCGGTGCGCTGGCGTGGCACGGGACCAGCTGCCCGCCTCGAATGCGGCGCGGGCTGCGGCGACGGCACGGTCGACATCTTCTGCATCACATTCGGCCACATTGGCCAGCAGCGCATCGGTGGCTGGATTGATACAGGCAAAGGTCTTGCCGGACGCGGCATCAACAAACTTGCCGTTGATAAAGGCCTGATGGCGGAAACTCAGGGTCGCCGCGCGCGATTTCCAGTCATCGTGGGTAAGTTCGGCCATGTCACAGTCCCTTTTTCACAGATCGCCCGGCACCCCGTAGGAGGGTGCTTGTCGTGGGTCCAACGCCCGTTGGACATAGGCATCAAGCTGTGGTTTGTAGATTTCCCAAGCGGTGGCGATATTTTCGATCGGGCATGCCTCGGTCCAGTCGCAGCGCAGATCGGCGACGGGCCAGCTGACCTTGTCGACGATCTTCAGACCGGCGGAATGGACCGGGCCCGCCTCACCACCGGCGGCAAGGCCGGCGCGCATCGCGGCGATCAATCGGTCGCCGATATGGCCTTGCGCGGCGACAAAGGCCGCTACCATCGAGCTGGGGATGCCGTCATTGGCCAAAAGATTGCCGCCCGCCGCCACGTCCCGCCCTTCGGCCTGTGTCCAGATGCCGAGGGAGTTTGGCCCCGAATGGATGGCCGTGCCGCCTGTGTGGTCTATCGCAAGCAACTGGCGGTATTCGGTGAACTGGCTGCTGCGGATCGCCTCGGCAACGGCGTCTTTTGCCGACAGGCCCCCATCCATCAGATCAAGCGTTTTCGGGCCGAGCCTCGGGTCGGTGATATTTTGCGAGGCGACAGCTCCGACACTAGCGCGCGCATAGGCACAACGCGCCGCTACGGCGGGCGAGGAGGAGGATATCGCCATCCCGAACATGCCGGTCCGCGCGCAGCGTGCAACGAGAGAGAAGGTCATTCCGGTATCACGGCGGTGGCGTCAATCTCCACCAGCCATTCGGGCCGGGCAAGAGCCTGTACGACCAGCCCGGTCGAAACCGGATGCACGCCTTTGATATATTGGCCCATGGTGCGGTAGACCGCCTCGCGGTGGCGCACGTCGGTTATATAGACCACCACCTTGACCAGATGTTCCATTCTGCCGCCGCATTCCTCGATCAGCTGCTTGATATTCTGCATGACCTTGTGCGTCTGTTCGGCCGGGTCGTGGCTATCAATATTCTTGGCGTCGTCCAGATTTTGCGGACACTGGCCGCGCATATAGACGGTCTTGCCGCCCTGGGTGATCACCGCCTGACAAAGGTCATTGTCGAGCTTTTGTTCGGGATAGGTGTCAGAGGTATTGAACTTGCGGATGCGGGTATGGGCCATGAGATGGTGTTCCGTTCGGTTGGATCAGATGGATTGGGGTGCGTCACATGACCCTGACTGTTTTTTTCAGGGCGTTCCTGTGATATTCCATATATTTGCGTTGGATCTGAATCTGGTCGACCAGATGTTTCGCATCATGCCAGACCCCCCAGATAAAGGAAGAGCCGCGTCGCGATTGCCAGGGCAGGCCAAGGAAATAG
>JBARVM010000402.1:0-1613 GCA_049646265.1 Paracoccaceae bacterium | reverse complement strand
ACGGCAACGCCCGCCGCAAAGCCGCGCAAGAAGGAACGGCACAAGTCCAAACCGGCCGAGGCTGGGCCAAGACCGGTGGCAAAGCACAAAACCACCGCCAAAGCCGGTTGGGCCGCTCGCAAAAAGGCCGAAGGCGTCAACCCGTTCAAGGGTGGCAAATCCGCCAAGCCCGGCAAAACGGGCAAGCCGGGACATCCGGCCAAAGCAGGCAAGCCCGGCAAACCGCACCATCGCGGCAAGGGGCCAACCAGCCGCGATTGAGGGCGAGCGCCGGGCCAGCGACCATCCACCCACCAACAAAAAAGCCCCGCTTTCGCGGGGCTTTCTTTATTTTCAGACGGTTACGGCCGGTTCTTGACCTGACGCGGGGCCCTACTTCGCCCCTTGACCAAGCTGGGCGGCCAAGGCTTCCATATCAGCCAGCGCCTTTGCGGCGGCATCGAGCCGGTCAGGCGTGGCGTCAGCATGGGCCGCGCGGGCAGCTGAAACCATCTCTTCCAGCATCTCTGCCGTCACATCGCCGGTCAGCTGCGCGCGTTCTGCCAGAACCGCAACACCCTTGCTGCCAATCTCTGCAAAACCGCCCGTCACCGCATAGTCCGACGTGCCCTCAGCCGAAACGACGGTCAGGATTCCCGGGCGCAGCGACGTGATCAGCGGCATATGGTCAGGCAAAGCCGTCAGGTCGCCATCCGCGCCGGGTATGCGAACTTCGCTTACCTGAAGCGACGCAAGCTGCCGCTCGGGCGAGACAAGGTCAAACTGCATCGTATCGGCCATGGTGCCCCCTTACGCCGCTTCCGCAGCCAGACGCTGGGCTTTGGCTTTCACTTCTTCGATGTCGCCAACCATGTAGAAGGCGGCTTCGGGCAAATGGTCATACTCGCCCGCAACCACGGCCTTGAAGGACGCGATGGTCTTGTCGAGCGGCACCTGAACGCCGTCCGAACCGGTAAAGACCTTGGCCACGTCGAAAGGCTGGGAGAGGAAACGCTGGATCTTCCGGGCGCGGGCCACGGTCAGCTTGTCCTCTTCGCTCAGTTCGTCCATGCCGAGGATGGCGATGATGTCCTGCAGCGACTTGTAGCGCTGAAGGATCCCCTGAACGTCACGGGCAACATTGTAATGCTGTTCGCCGACAACGGCAGGGTCGAGGATCCGGCTGGTGGAGTCCAGCGGGTCAACGGCCGGGTAGATGCCGAGTTCGGAGATCGCACGCGACAGAACCGTCGTAGCGTCGAGGTGGGCGAAGGAGGTCGCCGGGGCCGGGTCGGTAAGGTCGTCGGCCGGAACGTAGATGGCTTGCACCGAAGTGATCGAGCCTGCCTTGGTCGAGGTGATGCGTTCCTGCATCTGGCCCATGTCGGTCGCCAGCGTCGGCTGATAGCCCACGGCAGACGGGATCCGGCCCAGCAGCGCCGACACTTCCGAACCCGCCTGGGTAAAGCGGAAGATGTTGTCGACGAAGAAGAGAACGTCGGTACCGGACTGGTCGCGGAACTGTTCGGCCAGCGTCAGACCCGACAGGGCCACACGCATACGCGCCCCCGGAGGCTCGTTCATCTGACCGTAGACAAGGGCCACTTTCGACTTTTCCAGATCGTCCGGAACGA
>JBARVM010000401.1:0-1736 GCA_049646265.1 Paracoccaceae bacterium | reverse complement strand
CGCTTACAAAAAAGCAGCGCCCCGGCCCGCAAGGTCCGGGGGGTTTGCTGTTGGGAAGGGGCCCAAGGTCAACGCTGCCAGAAATCCCGGTGCGGTGCCAATAATTCTGCTTCGATCTCCGGACAAGGCCCATGCACCTCTATCGGTTTCTGACCGGATCCCAGAACGGTGCGGGATGGAAGGCTCATTGTCGGGTTTTCCTCATGATCGCCGGTAAGGGCAAGAAGCTGGGTTTCTTCATAACCGTAAACCAGTCGCCCGATGTTGGCCCAATAAAGCGTACCCGCGCACATGGCGCAGGGTTCACCTGTCGTCACCAAGGTGCAGGACCAAAGAAAGTCTGGCGCATAGGCCTTGGCCGCGCGGCGGGCAAGTTCGCTTTCGGCATGATGAACCGTATCGATATTACCCTGCCGCATCAGGATCGTGCCGTCCGGACCGACCAGCACAGCGCCAAACGGGTGGTGGCCATGCGCCGCGGCCGCTGCGGCGACGTCGTTGGCCGCCAATAGGTGGCTGATCATCTTGTCGCGGGTCATGTCGGTCTACCTTATGTGCACCGGAGCTATGGGGTTTCGGCTCTGGACGGGAATAGTCCAATGCCAGCGGCCGGATCGTTTTTGAAAGATGCACCTCGGGATCTGAAAAGACAAGGAATTGCGGCGGGACTTGACCAGCGGTGATGGCCGTATCGCCTGCCAACATGCGTCGGAGGTTTGGTCATTCGGTGCGTCTTGGGTCACCGGGCCGATTTCACCAAAGTTGATTGGGGTCGCGCATCTGGCGTTTTCATCGCGCTATTTTTTCCGCCGGAGTATTTTGGCCAATCGATGGCCAAACCCGCTTGGAAAAAGATGGCGACATCATGGACAAGCCACCCCTTTTCGGGGGGCGCAACAGATGCTGCCAGCCATACGGCGGTGGACCCGTTGTGGCGGTATGCCGTGGTATTCCCATAACATGCCGGAAATATTGAACTTTTTGTTCCATATCCCGATTGCTTCGGCTAGGTTGCGCCGACCTGATCGTTCGGATCCATGAGATGATTGATGACCATCCCCAGCGCTATGCGCTCGTAAATGAACTGCATGCGCGGCCTTTCCCCTCGCTGGAGGCGCCGTGTCATGCCGTCTATTTCGCCGTCAAACCGCCGGTTGACGCGCACAACCGTGACCGGGGCGCGGACCGTGCCCATCTTCTGGCGCTTCTTGAGCGGCATGGCGCGGCGCATCCGCCAGTAGGTGCCACGCATCATGCGGCCCGCATCGGTCGGCACGATCTGAAATGGGAAAGCCATACGGAATTCGTGACCTATTCGGCCTTTGGCAAGGGCGTCGGGGACCGCGCCTTCAACCCGGCCGAGGCAGAGGTGTTTCCGACCGACTGGCTAGCCGCGGCACCCGGCAAAAGGGTGGCGGCGATCCTTGTGCGGATCGAGACGCTGCCAGAGGATCATGCCATCGTGAAGGCGCGGTTCGACGACTGGTTCGTTGCCGAAAGCCTTGCCTGTTCCTGGGTGCTTGATCAGTCCGCAGTCATTGCGGGTGATTTCCAGATCGACCCGGCAGTCCAGATGCGGTTTGCGGTCTTTGTCCGGCCCGGGGTCGGTGCGCGGCGGGTCGGGCGGATCGTGCAGCGGCTGTGCGAGATCGAAACCTACCGTGCCATGTCGATGCTGGGCCTGGGCCGGGCGCGAGAGTTGAATGCAAGGCTGAACGCGCTTGATCCCAAACTGT
>JBARVM010000400.1:0-19080 GCA_049646265.1 Paracoccaceae bacterium | reverse complement strand
GGACAGCGCAGTGCAAGATGGTGCCAACAGTTTGAACGGCGTCACCTTTGGTCTGCAGGACCAGACCGCAGCACTCGATGACGCGCGCCGCGCTGCCATCGCCGATGCACAGCGCAAGGCGAACCTTTATGCGGAAGCCGCCGGTGTTTCATTGGGGGGCGTTCTGTCGATTTCCGAACAGGGTAGCAGCCAGCCACCCTATATGCCGGTGCGCATGGAGATGGCGGCAAAATCGGCAGATGTGCCGGTGTCCGCGGGGGAGCTTTCGCTGGGCGTCACCGTTACCGTGACCTTTGCCATCGGCCAATAGACCGACGGCAAAGGCCTTGTTTTCTTAGCCAACCGCCTTGCTGAGCGCCTGATCCAGATCGGCGATAATGTCGGCGGCATCCTCGATCCCGATCGACAGGCGCACGACATTCGGCGCCGCCCCGGCAGCGACCTGCTGTTCGGGCGTCAACTGGCGGTGCGTTGTCGAGGCCGAGTGGATGATCAGCGAACGGGTATCGCCAAGGTTGGCGACATGGCTGAAGAGTTCGAGACTGTCCACCAACTTGACGCAAGCGTCATAGCCACCCTTGACCGCGAAGGTGAAAAGCGCACCCGCCCCCTTTGGCACCAGTTTCGGCACCAGCTTGTTATAGGGCGAGGATTTCAGCCCCGGATAGGTCACGAAATCCACCCTTGGGTCCTTCTCCAGCCATTCGGCCACCTTCTGGGCGTTTTCCACATGGCGCTGCATCCGCAGCCCCAGCGTTTCGATGCCACAAAGCGTGTAATGGGCGCCTTGCGGGTTCATCGTCATGCCCAGATCGCGCAAACCGACTGCAATCGAATGGAAGGTAAAGGCCATCGCCCCGAGAGCGGGGTGAAACGCCAGCCCGTGATAGGCGGGTTCCGGTTCGGAGAGAGAGGGGAACTTGCCGGACTTGGACCAGTCGAAGGTGCCGCTGTCCACCACGACGCCGCCGGTGACCGTTCCGTTGCCTGTCAGATATTTCGTCGCCGAATGAACCACCAGCGTTGCGCCATGTTCGATCGGGCGGCAGAGATAGGGTGTGGCGGTGGTATTGTCGACGATCAGCGGCAGACCGGCCTTGTTGGCGACCGCAGCGATGGCGGGCAGGTCGCTGATCGCGCCGCCAGGGTTACAGATCGTCTCGCAAAAGAGCGCCCGCGTATCATCGTCAATCGCCGCCGCTATCGCTGCAGGATCGTCGAAATCGACGAATTTTGCCGACCAGCCGAACCGTTTGATCGTCTGGCTGAACTGGGTAATGGTGCCGCCATATAGCCGGGTGGAGGCGACGATATTGCGCCCCGGTCCCATCAGCGGGAAAAGCGCCATGATCTGCGCCGCATGGCCAGAGGAACAACAGATCGCCCCGGCGCCACCTTCCAGATTACAGACCCGTTCGGCCAGCGCCGCCACGGTCGGGTTGGTCAGGCGGGAATAGATATAGCCGACCTCTTGCAGGTTGAACAACCGCGCCGCATGTTCGGCATCCTTGAACACATAGGCCGTCGTTTGATAAATCGGCACCTGCCGCGCACCGGTCGCGGGATCCGGATTGGCGCCTGCGTGAATGGCGCGTGTGTCAAAGCCAAGCGATTTTGTCATGAGATCCCCCATTAATACGGACGTGGTGACGTTAGGCATTCGCCCGGCAAGCGCAACCAAAAAACAGGGGCGCTGCACGGTTTCTGCCGCGCTGGATTGCAGGCTGGGCGGTCCTTAGCGCAACCAAAGGCCAGCGGACTTGATCCGGTTGCGGATCGCCTGTTCACGCTTGGGCAGGGCGTTTCGGTCGAACATGGCACGAATTTCGGCGCCCTTGCCCTGATAGACCAGCCGTTTCATCGGTGCATGATCCTTGAGGATCTTTTTCAGCCGGTTGGGCGCCGTCGCCTCTTCCAGAACCGCCACCACCTGATCGCATTCGCGGGCGTAAAGCAGCGGTATGGCCCGGTAATGGCAGGTCACCGCGCCGTCGAGCCCGTTTAGCTCCGGCCCGGGCCGCCCACCGCCCAGCGACTGGATCACCAGTGGCAGGGCGATCTGGTCCAGCCAGGGAAAGAGGGTCTGGCTTGCCAGCGCCTCCATCTCCTCGTCGCGGATCGCGCGGGCATAGTGAAGGAACCGCTGGCCGAAAAGCACGGGGTCCTTGTAAAAGAACCAGCCTGCGTTGAAATACATGTAGCGTTGCCAATGGTCTGCCGGATAGGCCGGATCAACCGTGTGATCGAAATCCAGCCCGAACCGGTCATAAAGCGCTTTCCAGATGCCGCCCCGGTCGGGCCCGTAAAGCGGCGCGGTCGGCCATGTCGCCTCGCGTCGCATGGAGGCGGCCGGGCGGGCGAAATCGAAACCGACCGAGTCGATGGCGCCGGTAAACAGCGTGTCACTGTCAAAAAACACGAAAGGCTGGTCGGGGGGCAGGACGGAAAGCCCCTCGATCTTGTTGCCATTGGGGTAGTCCTGCCCAAAGACCTCTGACGAAAAGGGCAGGATCTCGACTCCCATTGCCGTCAGCTCGTCGCGGATGGCGGTTGCGGCACGGGGGTCATCGTTCCACAACGGGCCGGGCTGCGGTTCGGCCATGATCAGCCTGCCGCGAAAGTCCGGGTTGGTCAGGCGGAAAGAGGCGGCAAAGATCAGCGCCTCATAGGCTAGTCGCCCCGCCTGCAGGATGCACAGGATATTGAAAGTGCCGTTGGCCGCTGCCGGGTCCGCCATTGCTGCCGCTATGACTTTGGCGGGCTAAAGCGCAAGGACAGGCAGGACATGCCGCCGTCAAGCTTGGCGCATTCGCTATTGCCGACCAGCGTCACCCGGTAACCGGCCCGGTCCAAAAGTGCCGCGGTCTTGGGAAAGCCGTCGGGCAGGATCACATGGTCATTGACCCGGATCGCATTGGCTGCCGCCTCTTCCCCGTCGGGCGTATGGATGATGCGATATTGTGAAAATCCGCCATTTTCGGCCAGCCGTCGGGTCGAAAGGATGGTCTCACTATCCAAAAGCGAACAATCGGTCTTGAAATGCAACACGCCAGGCGGTGTTGTCAGTTCCCGCACCCGGTAGCCCCAGCGTGCAACAATACCGGCCAGTTCCGCAATGCCTTCGGCGTTGGTTCGGGCCGATTGCCCCACCAGAATTTCGCTGTCGGTGGTCAGGACATCGCCCGCCTCCAGCGTGCCGGGGCCGGTGATGGGCACAATCTCATCGTAATAGCGCGCCAGCGCCGGAGCCATTTCCGCCGCCTCGCCCAGACGGGTGGCCGCACCGGGCCGGGTCACAACCGCGCCTTCGGGCAGGCAAAGGGCGGTATCTTCGACAAAATGCGCGTCGGGATAGGCCTCGATCGCTGGCAAAACCTCCACCACCAAGCCCGCGTCCTGAAGGGCGCGGACATAATCGCCATGTTGCGCCCGCAAAAGACCGATATCGGGCGCGCCCTGATCGACGGCGCGCAGCCCCATGGTGGCACTTGCCGCTGGCAGGCGGGCAATGGCATGGCTGAAACGGTAGGAACGTCCGGTCATCTTCTGTCTTTCTTTCCTAGATATGCCCCGGGGCAAACCCGGTGTCAGTGCGCTGTTCATAATCCGGCGGGCCTATGGGCGATAGCCGAAACTCTCGTAATCGGCGGCGAAATAGGCCTCCACCTGTGCCTTCAGCCGTTGGGTCTCCTCTGGCGCAAGGCCCAGAACCCCGTTGGCCCAAAGACCGGTGGGGCGCGAGTTGTTCAGCTGCGGCACCTCGGCCGCGCTGACGGTCAGGCCCGCCTGGCGCAGCTGCTCCGGCCAATTGGCGCTTTCCTCGACCTTGAGGATCAGGTCAGCGCGGGGCTTGGCCGCCGACGGGTAAAGCCCCCAGTTGACCTGCGGCCCCAGTTTTTCGGGATATTGCTTGATGAATTCCAGAAACTCGAAAGGGTCCATCTGCCGCAGCGCCGCCCCATGCGCGCGCCACAGAGTGCCGGTATGTTTACCGCCGACAAAAAAACTGTAGCCCGAAAGAAACCGGTCGAACGGGTGGCGTACCGAAAGGATGATGTAATGGGCGCGCCAGGCCCGCTCGCTCAGGATCAGTCGCGGCATTGAATGGGTCGTGCCGGTTGCCCCGATCAGCGCCTTGAGGCTGCTGCCCGCAGCCTTGGGGTTATGGATCAACAAGACCGGCCTGCCGTCAACCTCATGGCCGGTTTTCCAGGGTGACGGGATATGGCCGGTCAGCCCCAAAAGATGTTTGGAGCCAAAATAGAGCGCCTTTTGCAGGCGGTTGCGTTTGGGGTAGCTCAGGCTGGGCGGCTGCATGATCTGAAAAAGGTCCGGGACTTGGCGCTGTCGGTGCAGGGTAACATCGCGGCTACCCAACAATCCAGTGGCCTCCGGCCGGAATGGCGATAAGATCGGCGGGCCAGAAATCGGGGCCAGAAAACGAGGCTGGTTCTCGGACTGGCAGTCAAGGGCGCTAAAGCAGGAAATGACATGAAATTACTTCGCTATGGGCCAGCCGGGCAGGAACGCCCCGGGCTTTTGGACAAGGATGGGCGCGTGCGTGACCTAAGCGGCCATGTGCCCGATCTCGCAGGTGCGGCCTTGTCACAACAAAGCCTTGCGCGGCTCGGCGCGCTCGATCCCGCAAGCCTGCCTTTGGTGCCCGGCACACCGCAGCGCGACCTGCGGCTAGGCCCGCCGGTGGCTGGGGTTGGAAAGTTCGTCTGTATCGGGTTGAACTATTCCGATCATGCCGCCGAATCCGGCATGACCGTGCCGCCCGAGCCGGTGATATTCGGTAAATGGACATCGGCCATCAGCGGGCCGGATGATGATGTGATCCTGCCGCGTGGGTCGCAAAAGACCGATTGGGAAGTGGAACTTGCCGTCGTCATCGGCACGCAGGCGCATTATGTCGCCGAGGCCGACGCCATGGCCCATGTCGCGGGCTATTGTTTGGTCAATGATATTTCCGAACGCGAATATCAGTTGGAACGGGCCGGAACCTGGGACAAGGGCAAGGGCTGCGATACGTTCGGCCCCGTCGGCCCCTGGCTTGTGACGCCTGACGAGGTGCCTGACCCTGCCAACCTCGCCCTCTGGCTCGATCTGGATGGGGAGCGGATGCAGGATGGCACCACGGCGAACATGGTCTTTTCCGTGCCGTTCCTGATCGCCTATTGCAGCCGGTTCATGCGGCTTATGCCCGGCGACATCCTGTCGACCGGCACCCCGGCGGGGGTGGGCATGGGGCGCAAGCCGCAACGGTTCCTGCGCGCAGGCAATGTGATGCGACTGGGGGTTGAGGGGTTGGGCGAGCAATGCCAAAAGGTCAGGGCTGATCCAGACGCCGCAGGGGAATAGCCGCGCATGACCGAACCCGCCGACAAGACCGCCCCATCCCCCGCCATCGCATCTTTTCTGGCCGGGCAGGGGTTGGCCGGTCAAATGCTGGTGCCCTTGGCCACCGATGCCTCAGCCCGGCGCTATTTCCGGCTACCGGGTCGGGGGCTCTTGCTGATGGAGGATCGTCATGACCCGGCCGCCTTCGCCGGTTTCGTGCTTTTGTCCGGACATCTGCGGGCGCTCGGCCTTTCGGCACCGGATGTTCGGGCCACGGACGCAGCAAACGGTCTGGCGCTGATCGAAGATTTCGGCCATGCCACCTATCGCCATTGTCTGGCTGCAGGGCAGGAAGAACCCATGCTCTATCAGCTCGCCGTGGATACGCTGCTGCAGCTCCATAACGACCCGCACGGGGCAGCGGTTGCCCGACCACGCTATAGGATCGACCTGCATCTTGATGAAATCGGCTGGTTTTCCGACTGGTTCGCGCCTGCCGTGGCGCCTCCGGGCTTTGACAAGACCGGTTTTGCCGCGCGCTTTCGCCAGCTTTGGGCCCGCGCGCTTGCCCCCTTGCAGGATCAGTTCTCAACGCTGGTTCTGAGGGATTTCCACATTGATAACCTTATGTATCTGCCAGAGCGGGCCGCGGTCGCGCGCTGTGGCCTTCTGGATTTTCAGGACGGGGTCATAGGCCCCTGTGAATATGATCTTCTGTCCTTGCTGCAAGATGCCCGCCGCGATCTGGCCCCGGGGCTGGAGGCGGCGATGCTCGCCCGTTACATCGCTGGCGCCCCGGCCCATCTGGGCGGAGCGGCGGGGGTTACCCGGCGCTACCATCTTTTGGCGGCTGACCGGCATACGCGGATATTGGGCAATTTCGTCCGGCTCGATCAACGCGATGGCAAGCCACAGTATCTGGCTTTTCTGCCGCGCGTGATCCGCCAGACAGAGGCGGCGCTGAAGGCTGCCGGGCTGGAAGAAATAGCCGCCTTCATGGAAAGCGAATTGCCTGGCTGGGCGGCAAAGGGCCGGGCACTGGCCACCGGGGCGGCTGCCGCGCCGCAGGGCTAAGCCACTACCCGGCTACTGGTTGTCGCTGCCCGAACCGCCGGCCCCGGCGCGAGACTGTTCGGAAGCAGGCACATAGGTGCGCTGGGCAAAACGGTCGAGCGCCTTCAAAAGGCTTGGGGGCAGGGCGCGTGGCCGGGGCAGTGGCCCTAGCCTGTCGTCGGGGATGGGGGCCGCCGCCGGGGCGAGTTGGACAATGGTGATCTTTTCGGCATAGGGCGTGGCGATGCCCGCCTCTTCTTCGATCGCTACCGGCCCTGTGTTTGTAACGGTCAACCGCGCCCCGCGCCAACTGACGGCAAAGGCGCAATCGTCCCTTTTCGCGATGGCACAGAGAAAGGGCAGGATCATGGCGGGGCAGGCCACCACAAGTTCCGCCTTGCCCACATCCAAAAGGCCGCCGGGCAAGCGGGCAAAATCCGCCAGTTCGGTGCCAAGCATCAGGGGGCAAATCTCGGCGATTGCCGGGGTCGCGTTCTGATCCTGCCCGCTCAGCCGCGCCAACAAGAGATCGAGGCCCCGCAGTCCGAAACGTTCCAGCCAGGCGGTGGCGAAAGCCGTCTCCTCTGCCATGCCCCAGCAAAAGCCTGCGCCACGCGCCGATTTGGTTGCCAAGGCCTCTATTTCGCTGAAGGAAAGCGCCGGGCCGGCTGTTTCGATGGTCATCATGCGGCCCCCTCTTTTGCCAGCTCTTCCGGGAAAGGCAGTCCCTGAAACAGCGAAATGCGCACCCAGCGGTCCGAACGCGGATCAAATCGGCTGGCACCAAAGAAGGCCAGCTTGCAGCGCAGGATATCGATGGGCAGCATGTCATGGCCGATCAGATTATCCTGAATTTCCATATAGGGATGGCAGACGGCCTGTTGCAGTCGCCGGGCGATCAGCCGGTGTTCGGGATGGGCGCGCAGAAAGGCGGCCAGCGGCGCGTCGCCCTGCCAGCCTTCGAGCGCCTTCGCCATGGCAACGGCCATCCGCGCGGTGTCCAAGGGCTGTTCCAGCCCGGCGCCTTCTTCGGTGAAACGCTGGCCGAGCCTTGGTTCCAGCTTTTCTTCCGAAACATACCAGAATTTGTCGATATTCTCGGCGGCGGAAAAATCATACTTCATCGCCCAGCCATAGCGTTCGCCAAGATGCTGGCGCACTTCGTTGATTGTCATCGCGCCGTTCAGGCTGAAACCTGATGCCTCGTCGGCGCTCATACCTTTGGCCAGATCGTCGATCAACGCGCCATGCGGCTCCAGCATGGCGGACAGGAGCGCCTCTTGCCCTTCGAGCGACAGAGCACTTTCGCCCCAAAGCCAGAGCCTGTCCCAAGGCAGATCGCCGTTAGGCCATGTGTGGAGCCGGTCGGCGATCTTGTCCAGATCGTTGCGCAAGGCCTTCAGCTTTGGCACCTGCAGGGGATGTTCGGAATACCAAAGCCCGGCATTGTCGCGGGCGGCATCGACGGCAGCCTTCAGCCCTGCAATCGCCTCGGCACTGGCCGTCGGCAGGGCGCGCACCCGCGCAAGGGCGGTTTCCCGTGCCAGAACCCAGTTGTTCAGCAGCAGCGGATGGCGCACCAGAAAGGGGGCCATGCCAAGCCCGGTCGAATTGCCGACGCCAAGCCCGCGCCGCAAGGCAGGGTCAAGCCTGACCGCCGCCGCCCCGCCACGCGCCGCCGCCAGATGTTCTACAAGATCGACGGTAAAGGCCCGCGTCAGCCAGACCGACAGCATTTCCGCCTGAAAAGGCCCGCTCAGCTCTGGCCGCCAGGCGACGGTGGCGCGGTCGGCCGCACCGAACTTGCCCGACCCGTAAACCGCCGTGGTCCGCATCAGATAACCGACCTTGTCCAGCTCTGCCTGGTCGGGCTGCTGGCCAGCCGCCAGCCGGGTCACGACATGGTCAAACAACCGAACCGAACGGTTGGCCCGGCTGAGCGATAGTTCCGAGGGGCTGACACGCCCTGCTTCCTGCAGCGGCACATTGGCCTGCAGCCGGTCAAGATCGGCGGACGTCGGCGTGCCGTCAAAGAGCGCGAAGGTCGCGTCCCATGCCGTGGCGATAACCCGGTCGGATCGCATCTCGTCCGGTAAATCATGTGCAAAGGCGACCAGCGAATAGGTACGCTCTGGTCCGATGGCGCGATAGACCGCCCGGCCGACCCCCTTTGCGTCCATCTCCCAGACAGGGCGGTCAAAGGTCCAGTTTTCGGTCTTGAGGCGGCGCAGGAGAACCCGCAGAAAGGAAAGCCGGGTCGGGTGCGCAGAGCCAAGCCGCGCCAAACGCATTACCACGGCCGGATCCCGACAAAACCGTGCCACATCCTCTTGCCGTGCTGCCTTTGTCATCGGATCCTCCCCCGGGGTCTGTCCGGCCCGGGCAGTGCCCGGACCAGACCTTTCATATTGTCGGCAAGCCTATTTCCGCCCCAGCAGCAGCGTGATGCGCAAGGCGTCCCACAAGGATGGCAAAAGCACCAGAGACACAGGCACAGCGGTAATCATGATAAAGCTTTGCAGTTTGCCGATGCTTCCCGCGCCGGTGGAGATCAGGATAATCGCCATGACCGCCATGGCAACACCCCAGAAGACCCGCAAAAGCGGCGCCGGATCTTCGTCTTTCGACATGCTCGAGGCGATGACAAAGCTCATCGAGTCGCCGGTGGTGGCGACGAAGATCAGCGTCAGCACCAAAAAGAGCAGCGATAGAAGAAAGCCCATCGGCATAGCCTGTGTGATGGCCAGAAGGCCAGCGGGCAGGTTGAAACCTTCGAACGGGCCGGAGATGATGCCGGGTGTCATCTGTTCCAACGAAATGCCGGTGCCGCCGATGACGGTGAACCAGAAATTGGTCACCAGCGGCGCGACGATCGCCAGCATGATCACGATCGAACGGATCGAGCGCCCGCGCGATACTTTGGCGATGAACATGGCCATCAGCGGACCATAGCCAAGGAACCAGCCCCAGAAGAACACCGTCCACCAGCCAAGCCAGCCCGGTTCGCCAAAGACACCCGCGTCGCCACGGAACATCGCCATGCCGAAGAAGTTCGAAAGGTAAGTGCCAAGACCACCGGCAAAACCCTTGAGAATGAAGGAGGTGGGACCAGCAATCAGCATGAAGGCCAAAAGCAGAAAGGCCAGAATGACATTGATCTTGGACAGAAGCTGAATGCCTTTCGACAGGCCGGTCATGGCCGAGACCGTGTAAAGCGCCCCAAGCGCAAGGATGATCAAGGCCTGCGTGGCAAAAGTATCAGGAACACCAAAAAGCGCGTTCAACCCGTAAGAGACCTGCAACCCCAGAAAACCGATGGGGCCGACCGTACCGGCGACAACCGCGATGATGCAGCTTGCATCGGCAATCATGCCGATCGGGCCGTTGATCGCCCTGTCGCCAAAGACCGGATACAAAAGCGTGCGCGGCGCCAGCGGAAGGCCCTTGTCGTAATGGTAATGCATCAACATGACCGTCGTCAGCGCACCAAGGATAGCCCAGGCAAGGAAGCCCCAATGCATGAAGGCCTGCGCAAGCGCTGCATGGGCGCGTGCCTCTGGGTCCGCGCTCAGATCGCCAAATAGCGGCGGGGTCCAAAGGTAATGGGCAATCGGTTCGCCCGCCGCCCAAAAGAGGCCGCCACTGGCCAGCAGGGTGCACATGATCATGCTGCCCCATTGGAACCGGGTGAATTCAGGCGCGGCTTGCCCGCCGAGTATCGCCTTGCCGCCCGGCAGCACGCACAGGACAAGGCCGATCAGGAAAGTGCCCAAAAGCAGCAGCTGCCAGTAAAGGCCGAAATAGGTGGCAGAGACGTTGAAGCCCCAGTCCACCATCGACGATAAAGCATCGATATTGATCAATGCGATGGCGCAGAAAAGCAGGATGAACCCGCCTGTTACCGCGAATAGCGGCTTGTTGATACGGCCAAGCACTGAGCCCGCGCCCGCCTCCGTAGTGTCGCTCATGGATTTCCCCTCCCAAAACCTGTTGAATTGAACCGCGCCTTTCTCAAAAGCGCGCGGCAGCCTTGCGCGGCATCAACCCGCGCAATCGTCCTGCGGGCCGAAACTGGACCCGAAAAAGCGCAACCAGTTGCCCCCCATGACGGCGGACACTTCGTCCTCCGACATGCCAACGCCTTTCAGGCCCTTGGCAATATTGGAAAAATCCCGATTGTCATTGAACCATTCCGGCATGGGCGGAAAGCCCGGTGCCGCCGCGCTGCCCTCGCCGAAATCGACCTTCTTGGTCCAGCGGCCCGAACGCATCCATTCCACCACACTGTCGGGCTGATCCTGACAAAGGTCGGTACCGATGCCGATATTGCCGACACCGATCAGATCGGCGGTGCGGGCGATCATGCTGCAGAACTCGCTGACCGAACAGCTGCCGCCGCCCTTCAGGTGATGGGGATAGACCGAAAAGCCCAACATGCCGCCGCTTTCGGCCAGCGCCTTCATCACCTTTTCGGACTTGTTGCGCAGGGCCGGATGCCAGCTGTGGGGGTTGGCATGGGTAATGGCGATGGGGCGGGTGGAATGCTCTATCGCCTCCAGCGTCGAACGTTCGGCCGAATGGCTCATGTCGACGACCATGCCGACGCGGTTCATCTCTGCCACCACTTCGCGGCCCATGCGGGTCAGGCCGGTATCGTCCGCCTCATAACAGCCCGTCGCCAGGAGAGATTGGTTGTTATAGGTCAGTTGCATGAAACGAAGGCCCAGACGGTGCAGCACCTCGACCAGACCGATGTCATCCTCGATCATCGAGGGGTTCTGCGAGCCAAAGAAGATCGCCGTGCGGCCGCTGTCGCGGGCGCGCTGCACGTCTTCGGCGGTAAAGCCTTGAAAGATCAGGTCGGGGAACCGTTCAAACCAGCGGTTCCACTTTTCGATCTGCAGTACCGTCTCGCGGAAATTCTCGTGATAGGTGATGGTGACATGAACGGCATCGACGCCGCCCGCCCGCATCTGGCGAAAGATCTTTTCCGACCAGTTGGCATATTGCAGACCATCGATCAGCAGGCTCATGCCGGGCTGCCCGCCGCGACATAGGCGGTCTTCACGATGGTGTAGAATTCGGCCGCGTATGACCCCTGTTCGCGGGGCCCAAAGGAAGAGGCACCGCGCCCGCCAAAGGGCACGTGATAGTCAGTGCCAGCGGTGGGCAGGTTCACCATCACGCAGCCCGCACGCATATTGCTGCGGAAATGGCTGGCGCGGGCAAGGCTTTGGGTCATGATCCCGGCGGTCAGGCCGAATTCGCTGTCATTGGCGGTGGCCAGCGCCTCTTCATAGCTGGCGACCTTGATCACGCAGGTGATGGGCGCAAACATTTCTTCGCGGTTGATGCGCATGTCGTTGTTTGTGCCGGCAAAGACGGTGGGGGCCATGAAATAGCCCTCGGTCGGCCGGTCGAGCCTTGTGCCGCCGCACAAAAGCTCTGCCCCTTCGGACTTGGCGATCCCGACATAATCGAGGTTCTGACGCAGCTGGCTGTCGCTGACCACCGGGCCGATCTGCGTGCCCTCTTCCAGCGCATGGCCGACCTTGAGGCCATTGGCGGCCTTGACGAGGCCCTCGACAAAGGCGTCATGCACCTTTTCATGTACGATCAGGCGGCTGGCGGCGGTACATTTCTGCCCGGTGCCGCCAAAGGCCGCGCCAGAGGCATGGGCGATCGCCAGTGCCAGATCAGCGTCATCCATGATGATCATCGGGTTTTTCGAACCCATTTCCATCTGCACCTTGGTCATATTGGCCATGGCAGAGGCGGCAATGCCGCGCCCGACGGGGACCGAGCCGGTAAAGCTGATCGCATCGACGCCGCGCGCCTCGACCAGACGCTGGCCGACCGAACGGCCCGAACCGGTGACAAGGTTGAAAAGGCCAGCCGGGATGTCCTGCTTGGCGATGATCTCGGTCAACATGATGGCAGAGGCGGGCGTGACATTCGCCGGTTTCCAGACCACGGCATTGCCGAAGGCAAGCGCTGGCGCGATTTTCCAGGCGGGCGTGGCCACCGGGAAGTTCCAGGGGCTGACGATGGCGACAACCCCGACCGGCTCGCGGCGCACGTCGATCTCTATGCCCGGCCGCACGCTTTCGGCCAGATCGCCCTGATTGCGCAACGCCTCGGCGGCGTAATAGGTAAAGAACTGCCCGGCGCGGTATACCTCGCCCTTGCCCTCGGCGGCGGGCTTGCCCTCTTCGCGGGCGATCATCGCGCCGATCTCGGCGGCACGGGCCATCAGTTCGGTCCCAATCGCCATCAGCACATCATGACGTTTCTGAATACCAGCGGCCCACCAGAGCGGCTGGGCGGCGCGGGCGGCGGCCAAAGCCTCGTCCAGTTGCGCGGCGCTGGCTTGCGCGAAATTGCCGATCAGATCGGTGACATCAGAAGGATTGCGGTTTTCGACCGTGGTTTCGCCATCGACCCAGCGGCCGGCAATGTAAAGACCCGTGTTCATCATGCTTTCCAATCCATTCAGTTAGGCCGCTGCGGCCGTAATGCGTTCCATCAATGCCGCGTCAATTTCCACGCCCTCTTGCTCGATACGGGCGCGATTGGCCTTGCGGCGGGCGCCGGGCAGGCGGGCGCCTTCCTGATCGGTGATCGAACCCGCCAGCCGCGCCATGGAGGCAGCGAAGTCCGCACCGGCAAAACCGGCCGGATCGAAGGCCAGAAAACACTGACCCGTCGCCGGCGGCCCGCCAACCGTGCCGGAAAACGGGCTGGCCTCGCGGCTGAGTGCGGCACCCGACAGGGCCGCGGCCAGAATTTCGACCATCAGGCCGACGCCAAACCCCTTGTAGCCGCCCGAGGGCAGCATCGAGCCTTTCAGGGCCTCGGCGGCCACCGTGGTCGGCCGACCGGCAGCATCAAGCGCCCAGCCCGGTTCGATCGGCTCTTCCTTGCGGGCGCGGAGCAGGATTTCCGACTTTGCGATGACGCTGGCCGACTGGTCGATCACCAAAAGCGCCTCGCCCGCGCCATCGGGCACCGCCATGGCAAAAGGGTTGGTGCCGATTACCGGCAGATGGCCGCCGGGCGGCGCGATAGAGGCGGGCGCATGGGTAAAGCAGAGGCCGATCAGACCCTCTTCGGCCAGCCGCTCGGCATGATGGCCAAGGACGCCGCAATTATAGGACCGGTGCAAGGTCATCGCGGCAACGCCGTTGGCCCGTGCCGCCGTGGTAAAGGCCGACCAACCGGCATCAATCGCCGCATGGGCAAAGCCGTGCGCGGCATCGACACGCACCGCGGCAGGTCGCGGCTGGCTGACGGTCGGACGGGCCATCCCGTCAACCTTGCCGCAACGCACATGTTCCATATAGATCGGAACGTAAAGCAGGCCGTGGCTGCGAATGCCGTCGCGTTCCGCCGCGCGGGTGGACCGCGCCACCGACGCGGCCGCCACAGGATCGGTCCCGGCCGATATCAGCGCACTTGTCGCAAGCGCCTCTACCTCGTCCAGACTATGGCGATTCCCGTTCATATCTTCCCCCCGGCAAATATCCGCCCATAGTCGCCATTTGACCAACTTCAATCAAACGATTATTGATTGAATAAATTTCAAAATAATTGAAGTGAGCTCCCATGATCCGTATCGAGGCATTGCGTGTCTTTGTCACCGTCGCCGATTGCGGCAATATCAAGGAGGCGGCGGAACGGCTGTTTCGCACCCAGTCTGCCATCTCGATGACACTGAAACAGATCGAAAGCCATCTGGGCGCCCCGCTGTTCGAGACGGACCGCAAACATAGCCTGACGGACCTTGGCCGCTATGTGCAAGGCGTGGCAACGCTGCTCTTGCGCGACCATGATCAGGCAATCGGCCTTATCGAAGGCTATGCGCGGGGCCAGATCGGCCGGTTGCGCATCGCCTCTGTCCCCTCGGTGGCGACGCGGTTGATCCCGGTCATCCTGCGCGCCTTCGTGAAATCCTTTCCCGCCGCCGAGATTGACCTTGTCGACACCGACAGTTCCAACATCCGCCATCTGGTAGAGGCGGGCGCTCTTGACCTGGGCGTTGGCAGCCTTCCGGCGCCCGGCCCGCATCTGACCTTTACCCCGCTTTTCGAGGATCGGCTGCATCTGGTCTTTCGTGCCGACAGCGATCTTGCCCGCTTGCCACAGCCACTGACCTGGGAGGCGCTGGGCGATGCCACGCTGATCATGAATGAAACCAGCCGCGATCTTCAGGCGCCGGGTTTTCAGGCGCTGGCCGCCCGCGCCAGCCTTTCGGTGCGCAATGTCGCCTCCCTGCTGGCCATGGTCGAGGCGGGCATGGGCGTGACCCTCTTGCCCGGGCTTGCAACCTTGTCGCTGCCACCCGGTCTTGCCGCCGCCGCACTGGCCGACCCGTCATGCTCTCGCAAGGTAGGGATCATTCAGCGCGCGGGCCGGGTGCAAAGCCCGCTGGCCAACGCCTTTTGCCGCCATCTGACCGGCGCCATTGACGAGCTGTCGCTGCGCTTCCAGCTGCAGAAACTACCGGTGGCCTGAGGATGCCGCCCGCCGCCGCCGGACCCTATTGGCCAAGCAGGTTGGGCAGGATCGTCACAAAGCCCGGCACCAGTGCCAAGAGGACCAGCCCAAGGATCTGGATCAACACAAAGGGCACGATACCACGGTAGATCTGCCCGGTCGTCACCTCTGGCGGGGCGACGCCGCGCAGATAGAACAGCGCAAAGCCGAAGGGTGGCGTCAGAAACGAGGTCTGCAAATTCACCGCGATCATGATCGTCACCCATTTGGGGTCGAAAGAGCCGCCATAGATGACCGGCCCGACAATCGGGATGACGATGTAAATAATCTCCAGAAAGTCGAGCACGAAGCCCAGAATGAACAAGAGCAGCATGACAATCAGGAAGGTCGTCCATTCATTGGAAAAGCTGCGCAGGAAATCCTGAATGTAATGTTCCCCGCCAAAGGAGATCAGCACAAGGTTCAGCATTTGCGAGCCGATGAGGATGGTAAAGACCATCGAGGTGACCTTGGCCGTATCCCGCACGACAGAGGTAAGGATCCCGTCGGAAAAGAGCAGCCAGCAGCTGTAGAAAATGCCGAACATCGCATAAAGAAAGGCCAGAAAGGCCACGAGAAAGGCCAGCATGTTTTCCGCCGCCATATCGGGCCCAAGCCGCAGGTCGAAGTTGAAACCGATCATCAGCATCAGCGCGATGGCCAGCGCCGCGCGAATGATCAGCCGGGGCGAGCGGCCCCGTTCAACCAGATGGCGCGCCGCCGCCAGTAGGATCGCGCCACCCGCGCCAAGCGCTGCGGCGGGCGTCGGGTTGGTAACCCCGCCCATGATCGAGCCCAGCACCGCGACGATCAGCACGAGGGGCGGAAAGATAACCTTGACGATTTCGTTGCCCGCCAGCCGCTTCGCCGCCACACGCACCGACCAGAAAAGAGCCAGCGCGGGCAGCGCCAAAGCCGCGGTGACCGCGCCGGGCGTGCTGAGCGGGTCAAGCCAGAGGGCATCCACCGCCAGAATGGCCAAAAGCGCGCCCACACCAATCAGCAGGGGCCGCGGATCGGCCAGCGTATCCACGCCGCGCGCCATCCCGAGGATCAAGCCGAAGAACAGCACAAAGATGGCGATGCCCGTGCCGATCGGGGCCGCATCGGCGACCATCCCGGCACGCAGGGTGGCGCGCTCCTCATCCGACAGTTGCCGCGATTGCGCGACGCCGCCCGCCGCGTCAATCTCTGCCTGTTCGGCCACGGCCTTGTCCCAGGCCTCTTGCCCATGCAGCGCGATGATCGAGGCCTGGCAATCGGCCGACACATTGGTGCGCAGGCTCGCCGTCTGGCCCGCGTCGGAATAGCTGTCAACGATGATGGATTGACTGCCGATCAGCCCCACTTGGGTAAACAGAACCATCGCCCCGACCAGAAGGGCTGGAACGGCCCCATACCACACCAGCTTTTCATTGCGCGTGGTCAGGCTTAGTTGGCCGCCGATAAAGGGCACCGCCGGTGCCTTGGACGGGTTCAGAAGTGCAAAGCCAAAGGCATAAAGCCCGTAAAGTACGGCAAGCAGGATCCCCGGCAACATCGCCGCCTGAAACAAGGTGCCGACCGAGACAACGGCAGGCTTGCCAAGATAGGTCAGCGCATCGCCGCAGCCCGCAAGATTGGCCCGCGCTTCCTGTGCGGGCGCGTAAAGATCGCTTGCCAGCGTGCCCAGAAGCACAATCACGATAGAGGGGGGAATGATCTGCCCCAGCGTGCCAGAAGCAGCAATGACCCCGGTGGCAAGCTCGGGCGAGTAATTGTTGCGCAACATGGTCGGCAGCGCCAGAAGCCCCATCGTCACGACCGTTGCCCCGACAATACCGGTCGAGGCTGCCAGAAAGGCGCCCACCACCACCACCGACACCGCCAGCCCGCCCGGCAGATGGCCAAAGACGCTGGCCATCTTGGTCAAAAGCTCATCCGCGATCCGCGAACGCTCCAGCATGATCCCCATCATCACGAACATCAGAACCGCCAACAGCGTGTCAATCGACTGCCCGGCAAAGACCCGTTCGTTCATCCGGTTGACGATGAAGGCGACATTGCGGTCGAGCGCCATTTCCCAGCCCCGCTCGAACACGGGCACGGCGATGCGGGGCAGATCGGGATAGGTAAAGACCGATATGGCGTCCATCCGGATACCTTCGCCAATCAGCGCCGCATATTCGGCCGATCCCGTGTCGATGGTCTGGTGGTGCAGAAGTCCCGCGCTGTCGAGCCCCGCGATCACCGCAAAGGAGATGACAGCCGCCCCGCCGATGGCAAAAGCCACCGGAAAGCCCGACAGGATCGCCGCGAAAAGCATGCCGAAGACGATGATGAGACAGATGTCGATGCCGTCCAGTCCGAACATTTGCTTATCTCCGGCCCTTAATGGTTGCTTGCGGCAAGTTTGCCAGCACTGTCGTCGACGGGGTCCTTGTCGAGATAGCGCCCCTCTGCCTCCGGCCCCTCCTTCCGCTCCAGATAGGACCGGTACAGGAAGGCGACCGACTGCAGGATCACCAGCACGATAAAGGCCAGTATCAGCACTTTGAACAGCACATAGGCGTTGAAACCGTTCGGCGAAAAGCCGACGGTCTCGATATTCCAGCGCACGGCAGGTGCCTTTTTCAGCACCCGGTCCAGCGTGTCAGAGGCCGAGATGTTCGGCACCACCATATGGCGCCAGAGAAAGAACCAGCCATAGACCCAGATCAACAGGGCGGTTGGCAGCATGAAGAACAGGCATCCCAACATGTCGATCAGTTTCTTGGTGCGGTAACTGACCTTGGCATAGAAGAGATCGACCCGGACATGGCCGCCCTGCACGAACGTATAGGTCACGCAGAGCGCCACGATCATCGCATTGTAGAATTTCAGACTTTCCGACCACCAGCTGACGTCAAACGTAACCGCGATCCCGAAACCGAGCGTGATCTGGCTGACCGCAAAGACCCGCTGCAGAAAGACGATGGTGATCTGGATCAGCACCATGGCCAATCCGGCCCAGGCCGCCGTGCGCCCGACCCGGTTGGCAAAGGATTCAAGCCCGCGTACACAGGCCCACATGAAGTCATTGCGCCAAAGCCCCACCGCCGTGACCAGCAAAAAGGCGACCAGAAAGACGAAGAGAAGTTGGGCCGAGGCACCGTAATAGATAAAGCGCAACAGCGAAAGTTTCACCTCGTCCGAGGGCAGGGGCTGGTTGAACCAAGGCACCCAGGCCAGCCACTGGCCCGGGTGAAACAGTGCGTAAAAGAAATTGTAGAAGGCTTCGATAAGATGCGCGAAAAACCAGCCGATCGGGTTGGTTCCCCATGTCTCCACCAGTCCCATGGACATCCCCCAAGATCATTCCGCTTTCACTGCGGCGCGGCACGGGGGAAAGGCCCCCATGCGATCCTTGCCCGGGCCGGATCAGACGAAAATCCGGCCCGGGCTAATGTCTGCTGGACTTAGCCGAGGATGCGGTCGCGCTGGGTCCGGTAGGTCCCTTCGGACCGGGTGATCCAGTTGGAGGAAGAGCGCATGGAGGCCATGTAACTGTCATAGACCCGCTTGTAGAGATCATCACCCATGTTCTCGTCATGCACCGCTTGCGATGCGGCGCCAAAGGCATCCCAGACGCTGTCAGGGAATTCCAGCACCTTGACGCCACCGGCCTGCAACCGCTGCAGCGCCGCGCCATTGTTGGCAAGGAATTGCGCCAGCGACCATTGGTTCGCCTCGCCCGCGGCGATTTCGATCACCTTCTGATGTGCCGGGCTCAGACTGTCAAAGACATCGCGGTTGGTGGCAAGGCTCAGACCCGGGCCTGCCTCGTGGAAACCGGCCGTATAGTAGAACTTGGTCAGTTCCTGGAAACCGGCCTTTTCATCGGCCCAGGGGCCGATCCATTCGGTGCCGTCGATGTTGCCCGAGGCCAGGGCCTGATAAACCTCTGCCCCCGGAATATTCTGCACCGAGGCGCCCATCTTGCCGAGTGCCACACCGCCAAGACCCGGCATGCGGAACTTCAGCCCCTGGAAATCCTCGGGCCCGGTGATCTCTTTCTTGAACCAGCCGCCAGACTGAGCGCCGGTATTGCCGGAGAGAAAGGATTTGAGGCCGAAGATTTGCCCCAATTCATCATGCAGCGCCATGCCGTCGCCGTGGTAATACCAGTTG
>JBARVM010000399.1:0-12044 GCA_049646265.1 Paracoccaceae bacterium | reverse complement strand
CATGGCGCCCTTGCTTTTGTGGTCCTATTCCAGCTTCCGGCCATCGCCCGCCACGATCATCCTGATCTTTGGCAGCGGCTGTATCCTTTTGTCCCTCTACCTTCTGCCGCGGCTCAAGGGGATGATCGTCGCGGTGCAATGGGCCAAACGCATGCACGGGTTTGGCGGGCCAAACCATGGCTGACCCGGTGGCAGAGGCGCCCGCCCCGCCACGAGATGCGGCCACCATCATCCTTCTGCGCCGCTCGGCCAAGGGGGCGAGCGTCCTCATGGGCCTGCGTGGTGCCAATGCCGCCTTCATGCCATCGAAATATGTGTTTCCGGGCGGCGGGCTTGATGCGGCGGATGCCAGCGTGCCGCTGGTCACCCCGCTTGGCCAGACCTGTGCCGCGCGCATCGATCAGCGCGCCGCCCCGGGCCTTGCCCCGGCGCTGGCCGCCGCCGCAGTGCGAGAGCTTTGGGAGGAAACCGGGCTTTTGCTCGCTGAACCCGCCACGGTCGCGCTGCCCGACGGCTGGGCGCCCTTTGCCACGCAGGGCCTTGCCCCCACGGCCCGCGATCTGCGCTTTTTCTTTCGGGCCATCACCCCGCCCGGTCGGTCCCGCCGCTTTGACGCGCGCTTCTTTCTGGCCGACGCCGGCGCCATCATCGGCGATCCGGATGATTTCTCCGGCGCCTCGGACGAGCTTTCGCACCTACATTGGGTGCCCCTGCCGGAGGCACGGCAATTGAACCTGCCCTTCATCACAGAGGTGGTTCTGGCCGAGATCATGGCCCATGTCGCCAACTTGCCCGCCGACGCCCCGCTTGGCACTCCCGACGGCGTACCCTTTTTCGACAATTCCGGCCCGGTTCCCTGTTTCCGGCGGATCTACTGACCCGGCTCTGCCCGGTCTTTTTCCTTCCACGGCCAGAGGGGATGGGCAACCGGATCCTTGCCGCGCAGGAAATAGCGGCGCGCGATCTCGCCATAGCTTTCATAGCTGTAGCCATCATTTCGATGCAGATAGGCCGCCCTGTTGGCGCGGTAATGCGCGGGCAGTCGGTACCATGCCACGTTCGGTTTACAATGATGAACCGCGTGCAGGTTGTTGTTCAGAAAGAGAAATGGCAAAACCCAACCCTTTTCGACCACGACAGACCTGCCACGGGCCAACCGGTGCGGCCGATGTTCCAGAAAGGTGCGTATCTTCAGGATCGAAAGCGCCATATAGGCCGACAGGATATAGGCCCAGCCGGGCATGGACCCTTTGCCAACCAGCCAGACGAGAAGGCACAGGCCCGCCAGATGCAATAGCCAGTCGCGCCAGACCGGCCATTCCCCCCGCGCCATGGCCCGCAGATCACCACCAAGAAACGCCACCCCACCGATCGCCGGGCCAACCAGCATCCGCCCGAGGAGCGTATTGTTGAAAAGCAGCAGCATCTGCCGGGGCCTGCCCATGCGGCGCCAAACCTCCGGATCGCGGAAATTCGTTTCGGGATCGTCATAGGGATCGGTCAGAAACTCGTCGCGGTGATGGGCCAGATGCAGGTCACGAAAGCGACCAAAAGGGAATAAGAGGCCAAGCGGCAGGGCCACCAGCGCCTCGTTCACCAGCCGCCGGCGGAACGGATGACCATGCAACACCTCATGCTGCAAGGAGGAATGCAGGACCAGCGTCAGGGTAGTGACCAGAATGGCCAGCAGCAGCGACCAATCCGCCACCCATGTCAGCCCAAGCCACCAGACGGCATAGCAAAGCACCATAAGCGCCAGCGTCGGCCATTCGAAAATTGGGCGTTCGGCGGGGCGTTCAGCCATGTGTGCGCCCCCAGGGTATCAAGGCCCAAAGCCGTTCATAAAGCACATAGCTGATCAGGCCGATCGCCGCATTGATCAGTGCCAGCTGCCCGCCGATGGACAGCGAACCGGTCATCACATATCCGACCCCGGCCATCATGGCCAAGCCTAGCAGATTCCACAAAATCGCTTTCAGAAACGTTCGCTTACGGCTGTCCATTCATGTTCCTTCCCCAGGGCTCTATCCTGCTTTGATCCGGCGGTTCTGCGTAGTCCGAATATGATTAACATTTGTCAACAAATGTGATCTTATTAACCGCATGCTGGATAGAATCGACAAACGCGACCGCGCCCGACTGTTTCGGGAAAGGCTTGGCCAGGCGATGGCCGACCGGGGCATGAGTCAAAGCCACCTTGCCCGCACCATCGGGGTGGACCGTTCCACCATCTCGCAGCTTCTGACAGGCGCGGGCGCACGGCTCCCCAATGCGCAGGTGGTTGCCGAATGTGCCGCCGCACTGGCCATTTCCGCCGACTGGCTGCTGGGCCTGTCGGAGCGACCCGAACCTCTGGCCAATCTTCTGGCTGCCTCCCTGACGATTACCGAGGCGCCGCGCGCACTCATCGACGAGGCGATCTTTGACTGGCACCGAGAGGCGGCGGGCTACAAGATCCGCCATGTGCCGGCCACCCTGCCCGACATGCTGAAGACCACGGATCTGATGCGCTGGGAATATGAACCGCAGTTGGGCCGCTCTGCCGATCAGGCCATCGGCGCGTCAGAGGATCGTCTGGCATGGATGCGCGCCGCGCGCTCAGATTACGAAATTGCCGTTCCGCGCCACGAGATAGAGGCGATGGCCCGCGCCGAGGGCTATTACCACGATCTGCCGCGCGCCTTGCGTCTGCAGCAGCTGGAGCGGCTGCAAAGCCTCTGCGACCAGCTTTATCCGACCTTGCGGCTTTACGCCTATGATGCGCGGCGGGTCTTTTCGGCGCCCGTCACCATCTTCGGTCCAAAGCTCGCGGTGATCTATCTGGGGCGCAATTACGTCGCCTTTCGCGACAGCGCCCGGGTAGAGGCGATTTCAGCCCATTTCGACTGGCTGATCCGCGAGGCGGAGCTGAGCGCCCGGCGCATGCCCGACTATTTGGCCGCTCTGCGCACCGAGATCGGAAAAACATAAGGATAGGTGGCTATTTCGCGAAGATCAGTCTCGAAATGTCGTATCCGTTAAAGTCGAGCACCTGCCGCGCCGCCTCCAACAGGTCGGCCCGCGCCTGTCCGGGGCGCGCCAGAATGCGGCCAAAGCTGCCATCGGGCGCCCCCACCGCTGCCACGCGCTGATCGGCGTCGATCCAGAGGATCCACTCCTCCCGACCAGTCAGCCCCCCCCGGCTAAGACGGCCAGGCCCAACAATCCTGACCGGGCTTTCAGCGGTATGCCGCTGGCCTGCGCGGCACGCTTCCGCCCGCACCAGAAGCCCGCCGTTTTCCTGCGACCAAACCTCTGTCAGGCGGCCACAGGCGGCCTCGGGGCCAAAGGCCGCAACCTGTTCCCAGGGGCCAAGAAAACCCGCCGGATCAAAGGCGGTGGTGGAGGAGATGGCCACCTTGCCATCACGGTAGGGCCCGCCCGGTTGCGGCGCGCAGCTGGCAAGCGCCATCGCGGAAATTACCAGCGACAGAAATGGGTTGCGGGTCATTCCAGACATTGGGTCACGGCCAACCCGCTTTCGGTCAGCACCTCGTTGCAGCCCAAAAGCGGCTTGACCGGCGCGCAGGTCCGTGACCGCGCCAGACAGGCGCTTTCGCAATCATTGGCGCTTTGACAAAACTTGCCCGCATCCTTGGGCGTCGTGACACAAAGAAAGGCGCTGGTGTTTTTCAATGGCTGAAAGTTACCGCCCTTGGCGATACATTGGGCATGGGTAAGATCCATCTTTTCCTGCCCAACCGGCGGAAGATCACCCGCCTTCTGATCCTGACAGGCGACCAGAAACAGCGCCAACACTGCGCCGCCAACCACCAGACCCAACCTGCCTTTGCTTTTCACGATCTTGCCTTTCGGGCCACCCGGCCACCCGGCCACCCAGCTTGCCAGCCAGCCTGCCTGCCCGCAATCTCGGTGTTTTTCAGCGCCGACGCAAGCAGGCTTGCCGCGCGCCAGATCACAAATTACGAATGAACTTGATGAAAAGCGAAAGAAACATCTTCAGTCCCGACCCGCGCCCGCTGACCATCGGGGTTCTTGTCATGCCCGACAGCAATGCCTTTTCGCTGGCGGCCTGTGTCGATCCGATGCGGGCGGCCAATCGCCGGGCCGGGCGGCGGCTTTTTGACTGGACCTATCTTTCGCCCGACGGCGGGCCAGTCCGGCTGACCGCCGGTTTCGATGTCGCCACCCTGCCCCTGCCCGCCCATCCCGATTTCGATGTTCTCTTCATCGTCGCGGGCTTCCGGCTGGAGGAACAGGCGACCCCCGCCCTCACCCGCCGCCTGCGCCAGTTGGCCCCAAAGATGGCGACCATTGGCGGCATTGATGGTGGCAGCTGGTTCATGGCGCGCGCCGGGCTTCTTGATGGGCGCGCCGCCACCACCCATTGGGAGGATCTGGAAAAATTCGCCGATCACTTTCCCGCCGTCACCGTGCGGCGCGACCGTTATGTCATCTCTGGCCCGATGGTCACCACCGGCGGCGCGGCGCCCTGTCTTGACATGATGCTTGATCTGATCGGCTGCCGCTGGGGGGCGGAACTGGCGCTGCGGGTGGCGGGGGCCTTTCTTTACGAGCCGCTGCACGCCTCGAGCGCGCCGCAACAGGCCCTGCCCGCCCATCGGATCGGCAAAAGTGACCCTGCCATCGGCGCCGCGATCAAGATCATGGAGGAGGAGATCGAAAGCCCGCCCTCCATCACCCGGATCGCCGCACGCGTTGGCCTGTCGCAACGGCGGTTGGAAATGCTCTTTGCCGATCGGCTCAGCATCAGCCCCGGCCGCTTCTTTCTTGACCTGCGGCTGGACGAGGCGCGCCGCCTGATCACCGACACAAGGATGAGCCTGCAAGAGGTGGCGGTGCGTTGCGGTTTTTCCAGCCAGATGGCCTTTGCCCGTGCCTTTCGAACCCGTTTCGGCGCAACGGCCAGCGACCTGCGCGCCGGGCGTATCTAGCAGCGCGCCGCGTCGCTAATAGGGCATCGGATGGGCGCGGTTCAGTTGATCTATCTCGGCGATCAGCGCCGGGTCCAGTCGCACCTTTGCCGCGTCCAGCGCCAGTGCCAACTGTTCGGGCGTGGTGGCGCCAATGATCGGCAGGCTTTGCACCGGCCGTTCCATCACCCAGGCCAGCGCCATTTCCACCAGCGAAAGGCCCGCTTTGGCCGCCAGCGCCTCATAGGCCGATACCGCCGCAAAGGCGCGGGGGGTGATCCGCCCGGAAAGATCGGCGTTGAGGCTGCGGCGCGAGCCTGCCGGGGTGACATCGCCTTGATATTTGCCGCTCAATAGCCCGGTCGCCAGCGGTGAAAAAGCCAAAAGCGCCAGCCCTTCGAAATGCGCCAACTCCGCCAGATCGGTGTCCCAGAGGCGGCAGAGAAGCGAATATTCATTCTGAATGGTAACCGGCCGGGCCACGCCAAGCCGGTCGGCCAGCGCCAGCCATTGCGCCGTGCCCCATGCGGTTTCGTTCGACAGGCCCCAATGGCGGATCTTCCCCGCCTGCATCGCCCGGTCCAGGGCACCAAGACAGTCGATCATATGCGCCTCGACCGCTGTCTTGTCGCCGCGGCGGGGGTCATAGGTCCAGTTCTGGCGAAAGTGATAGGCGCCGCGATTGGCCCAATGCAGCTGATAAAGGTCGATATGGTCGGTCGCCAGCCGCTGCAAGGATGTGTCGAGCGCCCGGCCGATCGCATCGGCTGAAATAGGCTCACCGCCGCGCGCGGGCGATCTTTGCCCGGCGATCTTGCTGGCAATCACCCAGTCATCGCGCCGCCCGTGCCGCCTAAGCCAGTTGCCGATCACCGCCTCTTTATGGCCGATGGTCTCGGGCCGGATCGGGTTCACCGGATAAAGCTCTGCCGTATCAAGGAAATTAACGCCAGCGGCCAATGCCTGATCCATCTGGGCATGGCCCTCTGCCTCGGTGTTCTGGCTTGCCCATGTCATGGTGCCAAGGCAGATGGCCGAAACATCAAGCCCGCTTGTCCCAAGTCTGATCCGCCGCATCTTTCCCCCTTACCGCCAGACCCTGCCAGCCTCGCACGGCAATGTGATGTCACATTTTCCGCCCTTATGCCAACATCGCAGGCACAAGGGGGTTGCCCATGCGCCATATCTGCCTCGCTGTTGTTGCCGTCCTTGCATCGGCCCTGCCGCTTCTGGCGGCCCCACACCCCTATGTGCTGGAACCGGACGGATCGAAGATCGGCTTTGTTACCACCTTCGGCGCCGACCGGATAACCGGCGATTTTCCAGTGACGCGCGCCGATCTGGCGCTGGATTTCAATCAGGTTTCGAACTGCACCATTGATGTGGCGCTGGATGTTGGCGGGGCCCGCGCCTCCTTTCCCTTTGCCGCCGCCGCGCTGAAGGGGCCAAAGATCCTGAACGCAGACGCTTTCCCGCAGATGACCTTTGTCAGCACCTCGGTGGTGAAAGAGGGTGACAAGGCCCGCGTCATTGGTCAGCTGACCTTGCGGGGGGTGACGCGGCCGGTTTCCCTTCAGGCGCAGATCCTGCGTCAGCCGGGCACGGCGGCGGGCGATCTCAGCCATCTGGTGGTTCATCTGACCGGGCAGATCCTGCGCTCTGACTTCGGCGCGACCGGCTGGGCCGACATGGTAGGAGACGAGGTGCAGATCGACATTCGCGCCCGTATCCGCGCCGCGAGCTAAAGCGCGCGCGCCCTTACCCGTTCAAAGCGCTGGCCCTTGGCGTGCGTTGCGGCTAAATCATCGGCCAAAGCGAACGGACAGGACCCATGGCGCGCATTCTTATCACTTCGGCGATCCCCTATATCAACGGCATCAAGCATCTTGGCAATCTGGTCGGCAGCCAGTTGCCCGCCGATCTTTACGCCCGCTATTGCCGCGCGCGCGGGCATGAGGTCATGTTCATCTGCGCCACCGACGAACATGGCACGCCCGCCGAACTCGCCGCCGCCAAGGCCGGCCAACCCGTCGCCGATTTCTGCGCCGAGATGCATCAGGTCCAGGCCGATATCGCCAAGGGTTTCCGCCTGTCCTTTGACCATTTCGGCCGCTCTTCCAGCCAGCGCAACCACCGGCTGACACAGCATTTCGCCGGGGTTCTGGCCGACAATGGCTTTATCAGCGAAAAGTCGGAAAAGCAGATCTTCTCCATCGATGATAACCGCTTTTTGCCCGACCGCTATATCACCGGCACCTGCCCCAACTGCGGCTATGAGGCCGCGCGCGGCGACCAGTGCGAAAACTGCACCAAACAGCTTGACCCGACCGACCTGATCGACGCCCGCTCGACCATTTCGGGATCGACCAACCTTGAGGTGCGCGAAACCAAACATCTTTACTTGCGCCAGACCGCGCTGCGCGACGATATCGCTGCCTGGATCGACAGCAAGACCGACTGGCCGGTCCTGACCAGCTCGATCGCGCGCAAATGGCTGAACGATGGCGACGGGTTGCAGGATCGCGGCATCACCCGTGACCTCAGCTGGGGCGTGCCGGTCAAGCGGGGCGACCAGCCCTGGCCGGGGATGGAGGGCAAAGTCTTCTATGTCTGGTTCGACGCGCCCATCGAATATATCGCCTGCACCGCCGAATGGGCCGATGCGCAGGGTCTGGACGACGCGGCATGGCAGCGCTGGTGGCGCACCGATATGGGCGCGGCCGATGTGCGTTATGTGCAATTCATGGGCAAGGATAACGTGCCCTTCCACACGCTCAGCTTTCCCGCCACGATCATGGGCAGCCGCGAGCCGTGGAAGCTTGTCGATTACATAAAGTCCTTCAACTATCTGAATTATGAGGGCGGCCAGTTCTCCACCTCGCAGGGGCGCGGCGTTTTCATGGATCAGGCCCTGTCGATCCTGCCTGCCGATTACTGGCGCTGGTGGCTTTTGTCCCATGCGCCGGAAAGTTCGGATAGTGAATTTACCTGGGAAAATTTCCAGGCCTCGGCAAACAAGGATCTGGCCGATGTTCTGGGCAATTTCGTCAGCCGCATCACCAAATTCTGCAATGCGAAATATGGGGCGGCGATTCCGGCGGGCGGCGCGCTCGACGATCGCGCAAAGGCGCTGATAGAAGAGCTGGAAGGCCGGGTGCGGGCCTATGAGACGCAGATGGAAGCGATGGAGGTGCGCAAGGCTGCCGCCGAACTGCGCGCCATCTGGGTTGCGGGCAACGAATATCTGCAATCGGCCGCACCCTGGACCGTTCACAAGACCGACCCGGAGGCGGCAGCGGCGATTGTGCGCCTCTCGTTGAACCTTGTGCGGCTTTATGCGGTTCTGTCGGAACCTTTCATCCCCGATGCCGCCGCCACCATGTTGCGCGACATGGGCACCGATGACCGGGCCTGGCCCGGACCGGTCGCCGCCGCGTTGGAGGTTTTGCCCGCCGGTCACCCCTTCAGCGTGCCCGAGGTTCTCTTCGCCAAGATTTCCGACGACGAGCGGGAAGATTGGGCCACACGCTTTGCCGGGATCAGGGGTTAGGGCGCGCCGCAGCCCCCCTTTCCGCTTCCCCCCGGCGGCAAAGCGCACTAGCCTTCACGCACCCCGCGTGAAAGGCCGCGTCCGATGTTGATCAAGACCGCTTTCCCGATCGCCGCGATCCGTGTGCCGGTCAAACGCGCCAAGACCCTTGATCCGGCCAAGGTGCAGGCGTTGGCAGAGGCTATTCTTACCGACGGGCAGACAACCCCGATCAGCGTGCGCGCCGATGGCGACGGCTATATTCTGGTCGAAGGGTTGCACCGGCTGGAGGCGCTTCGCGCGCTCGGCGAGGAGACGGTTCAGGGCTATATCGTCCGGGCGCGGCTGCATTAAGCGCGGCTGCATTAGGCGCGGCGGGGTGGGCCTGGCATCACAGGCAAAGGCCAAATGCAAACGGGCGAGGCTTACGCCCCGCCCGTCCGCTATTCCATCTGTCCTGAAAAATCAGGCCAGCGCGAGGTTCGTCGCCGACTCGCGGCCGTCACGGCCTGCTTCGATGTCGAAGGTCACTTTCTGACCGTCGCGCAGTTCGCGGATGCCAGCGCGCTCAAGCGCGGTGATGTGAACGAACACATCCTTGTTGCCACCATCGGGTGCAATAAAGCCAAAACCTTTGGTTGCGTTAAACCATTTCACGGAGCCAGTGGCCATCGTGATATCTCCTCTAGTTTCCGCCCACGGAATGCGGCGGCTCGGCGCAGTCAGACAGAATCGATAGCTGAGGCCGAAGACGGAGACAGGGTCGATAAAGATAACGTCGCGCCGCGGACTATCTACCCTTTCGCCCCCAAAGGCAACCGAAAAGCACGAAAGGTGCCAGTTCCCGCAGGAATTGACCGACTAGCTGCATACCAGCCCGGCCGGAAGGCGCCCGGATTGCGCCCCCCTTTGTGGTACCCGCGGCCGGACTTGAACCGGCACGACGTTTTACCGTCTAGGGATTTTAAGTCCCCTGTGTCTACCATTTCACCACGCGGGCAAGCGGCGCGGACCATAACCGAAACCGGGCTGATCACAAGCCCTAACGCCCGACATTCAGCCAGACCACCAGCCCAGCCGCGGCGTCAGATCCCGGTCTCCTTAACCGTCTCCATCGCCATGAAGGTAGAGGTGGAGGCAACATTGGGCAGCGTCGAAATTCTTTCGCCCAACACCTGCCGGTAGTCGGAAATATCGCTGGTGCGCACCTTCAGCAGATAATCGAAGGAGGAAGCCATCATATGGCATTCCTCGATCTGCGGCACTTTCATCACGGCGCGGTTGAAGGCCTGAAGTGCGGCCTCGCGCGTGTCGGACAGGCGCACCTCGACAAAGGCGACATGCGCCAGCCCCATGCCGATCGGGCTTAGCACCGCGCGATAGCCGGAAATCACCCCCTGATCCTCCAGCCGCTTTACCCGCGCCTGTGTCGGCGTTTTCGACAGACCGACCCGCCGGGCAAGCTCTGTCATCGACAGGCGGCCCTCGCCCGACAGTTCCCGCAAGATCGCCTGATCCAGCCGATCCAGCGGGGAAAGATCATTTTGACTGTTATTCTTCATATCTTTGGTTAATTTGCCTTCTGTTTCCGCATCTATAGTCCACATGACTTGAAAATACCAGATATGAAGGGCCATTGATGGAGGAATCACATGCCCGCATCCCCCCTGTCCATTTGGTCGAATATCGAATCCACCGCGCTCACGCCCGAGGCGCCGCTTCTGAAGGCGCTCATCAGTCAGGCCGACTTTGACGCGGACCTGCGCCGCAAGGTGGTGGCCAGCGGTGCGGCGCTCGTCTCGCAGATCCGCGCCGATGCGCGGCCGGGGCTGATGGAGGTATTTCTTGCCGAATATGGCCTCTCGACCGAAGAGGGTATCGCGCTGATGTGTCTGGCAGAGGCGCTTTTGCGGGTGCCGGACGCCGAAACCATGGATGCGCTGATCGAGGACAAGATCGCCCCGTCCGACTGGGGCCGCCACCTTGGCCATTCCGCCTCGTCGCTGGTCAATGCCTCTACCTGGGCCTTGATGCTGACCGGCAAGGTGCTGGAGGAGAAAGAGCCGGGCATCGCCGGCCATCTGCGCGCCGCTGTCCGCCGTCTGGGCGAACCGGTGATCCGCACCGCCGTGCAGCGCGCCATGAAGGAGATGGGCCGCCAGTTCGTTCTGGGTGAAACCATCGACGCGGCGCTCACACGCGCCAGCGAACAGGAAAAGATCGGCTACAGCTATTCATATGACATGCTGGGCGAGGCGGCGAAAACCGGGGCCGACGCGCGCCGCTATGCCACCTCTTACGCCAATGCCATCGCGACGATCGCCAGGGCCTGCCGCCACACGGATATCGGCGCCAACCCCGGCATTTCGGTGAAACTCTCGGCGCTGCATCCGCGCTACGAGGTGGCGCAAGAGACCCGCGTGATGGAGGAGTTGGTGCCGGTGGTGCGCGATCTGGCGCTGCAGGCAGCCTCGGCGCGCATGGGTTTCAACATCGACGCCGAAGAGGCGGACAGGCTGACCCTGTCGCTCAAGGTGATAGAGGCCGTTCTGTCAGACCCCGCACTGGCCGGCTGGGACGGGTTCGGCGTTGTGGTGCAGGCCTACGGGCGCCGCGCCGGTGCGACCATCGACTGGCTGAACGCGCTGGCAACGCGGCTCGACCGCAAGATCATGGTACGGCTGGTCAAGGGCGCTTACTGGGACGCAGAGATCAAGCGGGCGCAGGTTCTTGGCCTCTCCGACTTTCCGGTCTTCACCCGCAAGGAGGCAACGGACGTGAGCTATATCGCCAATGCGCGCAAGCTTTTGTCGATGACCGACCGGATCTATCCGCAATTTGCCACGCATAATGCCCATACGGTCGCCGCCATCCTGCATATGGTCAAACCCGGTCAGGCCTTCGAGTTTCAGCGCCTGCACGGGATGGGCGACCGGCTGCATGACTTTGTGCTGAAGGACCGCAAGACCCGCTGCCGCATCTATGCGCCGGTCGGGGCACACCGCGATCTTCTGGCCTATCTGGTGCGCCGCCTGCTCGAAAATGGCGCCAACTCCTCCTTCGTGCACAAGATCGTCGATCTTGAGGTACCGGCAGAGGAAGTGGCCGCCTGCCCCTTTGCCGCGATAGAGGCGCTTTTGCCCGATATCACCAATGCCGCGCTGCGCCGTGGCCCCGATCTGTTCATGCCGGAACGGCCGAACTCCACCGGGATAGACCTGACCGACGCGCCCAGCCTTGCGCGGCTTGACGCGGCGCGCGCGCCCTTCCTCTCCGCCTCGCCCAAGGCGCACCCCCTGCTTGCAGGGCCGGTCGTCGGCGCCATGGCGCAACCGGTCCTCAACCCTGCCGACGGGTCGGTCGCGGGCCATGTCTGCGATGCGACGCCCAAGGATGTCGCCACCGCGCTGGCGCGGGCCGAACCCTGGGACCAGCCGGTGGCGGAACGCGCCCGGGTCTTGAACCGCGCCGCCGATCTCTACGAGGCGCATTACGGCCAGATCTTCGCGCTTTTGGCGCGCGAGGCGGGCAAGACCCAGGCCGACGCCCTGGCCGAACTGCGCGAGGCGGTTGATTTTCTG
>JBARVM010000398.1:0-2978 GCA_049646265.1 Paracoccaceae bacterium | reverse complement strand
CCCGGTTGGACACGCGAGAAAGCGGATGGCACACTGGACGGGCGCTGTATCAGAGGTACCGCCCCGGGCGAGACGCCGGCGACCTTCTGCGGCGTTCTGCAAGGTTACTGGGGTAATTCCAACGTTTTCAAGGCCCCGGTTTCCGACATTATCTCGACCAGGCTCGGGCTGACGGGGCTCTTGATGTTCTGGGTGATGGTCACGACCATCCCTATTGCCTTGGCCATTGGCATCCTGTCCGGCATGCGCGAAGGATCGAAACTTGACCGTAGCCTTTCAACCTTTTCAATCATCAGCTCGGCGACCCCCGAATATGTGTCGGGCGTGGTGCTGATCGCCGTTTTCGGCTCCTCCATGCTCGGGATGAAATGGTTCAACGGTTCGGCCAACTCGGCCATGGACGGGCTGACCTTCAACAATTTCACCCTGCCGGTCGCCACCATCACCCTTTATAGCGTCGGCTATATCGCTCGTATGACCCGCGCCTCGATGACAGAGGTGATGACGGCCCAGTTCATCCGAACCGCCCGTCTCAAGGGCGTCAGTTTCCGCAATGTGGTTCTCAAACACGCCTTGCGCAACGCGCTGATCGCGCCTTTCACCATCATCATGTTGCAGTTTCCCTACCTCTTGAACGGGGTAGTCATCGTCGAGACGCTCTTCAGCTACAAGGGCTTTGGCTGGACGCTGGTGGCGGCGGCTGGCAACAATGATATCGACCTACTGCTGGGCTGTTCGGTCGTGGCGGTCGTTGTCGTCCTGGTGACGCAGCTGATATCGGATATCGGCTATGTCTACCTCAACCCCCGTATCCGGATAAGCTGAGGAGGATGATCCAATGGAAAACCTGACCTGGACTGGTAACCTCGGCCCCTTCCTCAACCCGATCTTTCTGGGCGTCGTTGCGCTTTTGATGCTGGCAGTCTGCGCGCAGATTGTCATGTCCTTCTTCATTGCCACGGCAGAGACGAATGTACGCAGCGATGGCACGATTATCGGCACCCAAGGGCAAACCAACCCCGTAGCGACGGCAACGAATTATCTGCTTATGGCTGCGCTTGCGCTGGTTGTTGTCTATCTAATTGGCGGCATTCTTATTCAGGACCCGGCCAACAGGGGCATCATTGGCGGCGTTTCCAGCCGTCTGCTGCCCGTCTGGCTGTCGCTGATCGCCACTTTTGCCGCTTCGATCCCGTTCAAGCGGAAGCTTGGCCTTTATGGCAAACTTTTTGACTCAACCATCGGAATGATCGGTTTCGCGCTGGTGATGTTCTGGGTCTTTACCTCCTTTTTCGCTGACCAGATCGCCACCCATGACGTTCTGAGCCAGATCAGCCAGATGAAGAACAAGGTCCCAGGTACGGCGACGCCGGACGGGCTTGGCTGGTACCTTCTGGGCGGCGACCATCTTGGTCGCGATGTGTTCAGCCGGGTGATCGAGGGCAGCCGCGAGGTGATAAAGATTACCCCGCTGGCCACCACGGTCGCGTTTATGGTCGGCATCACGCTCGGCCTTCCTGCCGGTTACTATGGCGGCAAGCTCGACACAGTTCTTTCCTTTGTTGCCAACCTGATCCTCGCCTTTCCGGTAATTCTCTTGTTCTACCTCTTGGTAACGCCGGAAATCTCCGAAACCGGATTGCCGCAATATCTTGCCGTGCTCCTCTTTGCCTTCCCACTGGTCTTCTTGCTGGTGCTGATCAATTCGCGCTTTTATGTGGTTCCGGTTGCGCGCAACCTGCTCATTGGGTTGATCCTCGTCGTGGGCGGCGCGATCTATCTTTCTACGGTTAGCGAGGCGGGCACGCGCGTTGATCTTTTGCCAGCCGGTTGGGATTTCATCCACAAGTCCGGCAATGGGTTGATCGTTTTCGTTTCGGTGGTCTTCGTCAATTCGCCGACGATCTTCCGTATCGTCCGGGGCATCGTTCTTGACATCAAGACCCGCGATTATGTGGCGGCAGCACAGACCAGGGGCGAGCGGCCCTGGTACATCATGTTGTGGGAAATTCTGCCCAATGCCCGCGGGCCGCTGATCGTCGATTTCTGCCTGCGCATCGGCTATACGACGATCCTTCTAGGTACACTTGGCTTCTTCGGCCTTGGTCTTGCCCCCGAAAGCCCCGACTGGGGGTCGACGATCAACGCCGGGCGCAAGCTTTTGACCATCGCACCGCATCCGGCCATCGTGCCAGCGCTAGCGCTTATGAGTATGGTTCTTGGGCTTAATCTGCTGGCCGATGGGCTGCGCGAAGAAAGCCTGAAGGACTGATGCGGGGGTCCGGGGCCTGATGCGCCCCGGCCTCCCTCCCCCCCCTGCCAACCGGGAGAGAGCCGTGACCAACACCACCGAATGGGATCCGACAAAACCGATCCTCGAAATCGACAACCTTTCGATCTCCTTCTTCACCCGGCTCAGGGAAATTCCGGCTGTGATGGATTTTTCCTGCACGGTGATGCCGGGCGAGGCGATGGGTCTGGTCGGCGAAAGCGGTTGCGGCAAATCCACGGTTGCGCTTGCGGTGATGCGCGATCTTGGCAAGAACGGCCGCATCACCGGCGGCACGATCAAGTTCAAGGGCCGCGACCTTACCGCAATGAATGAAGAAGAGCTGCGCGACCTGCGCGGCTCGGAAATCGCCATGATCTATCAAGAGCCCATGGCCTCGCTCAACCCGGCGATGAAGATCGGCCAACAGCTGATGGAAGTGCCGATCATCCATCAGGGCATGGCCAAGGACAAGGCCTGGGAACTGGCCCGCCAGATCGTCGCCGATGTGCGCCTGCCTGATCCGGACCGGATTCTCCGCTCCTATCCGCATCAGCTTTCGGGCGGACAACAGCAGCGGATCGTCATCGCCATGGCGCTGATGTCGAAACCGGCGCTCTTGATCCTTGATGAGCCGACCACCGCCCTTGACGTGACGGTCGAGGCGGGCATCGTCGATCTGGTCAAGGATCTGGGCCATAAGTACGGC
>JBARVM010000397.1:0-4712 GCA_049646265.1 Paracoccaceae bacterium | reverse complement strand
GTGCGGGACGAGGTGGCAAAAGCCCTGTGGCAGGTGGCCATTCTATTGGAGGACGGGGGGCTGGGCGACGCGCTGGCGCGGATGCAACAGGCCGAAGAGCGGCTGTCGCAGGCGATCCGAAACGGCGCCTCTGCCGACGAGATCCAAAAGCTGATGGACGAATTGAAGCGCGCCACCGACGATTATATCGACCTTTTGGCCGAACAGAGCGAGCCGCCGGACACACAGGATCAGCTGGCCGAGAATCAGCCGGGTCAGTCGATCACCGGCGATCAGATTCAGGAAATGATGGATCAGATCCAGAAGCTGATGGAAGAGGGCCGCATGGCCGAGGCGCAGGCACTTCTGGACCAGCTGAGTGCGCTGATGCGCAACCTGCAGGTCACGCAAAGTCAGGGCGGGACCGGCCAGGATGGAGAGGGCAGGGGCCAAGGTCAGGCGATGCGGGATCTGCAGGATACGCTGCGCCGCCAGCAGGATCTGGCGGACGATGCCTTTCGCAAGCAGCAGGGCGGAACCCCGCGTGCCGATGGCGAGGCCACCGAAGGCGAAGGCGGTCAGGCAGAGGATGGCGAGAAACTCGCCGACCGCCAGCAAGAACTACGCAATCAGCTTGGTCGTCAGCAGGGCGATCTGCCTAATGCGCAGGGCCCGGACGCAGATGCGGCGCGCAAGTCGCTGGATCAGGCGGGTCGTGCCATGGACGAGGCGGAGCAGGCCCTGCGTGACAATGACATGGCCGGAGCCATCGACCGTCAGGCCGAGGCGATCGAGCAGTTGCACGAAGGGTTACGCAATATGAACCGGGCCTTGTCGCAGGCACAAAATGCCATGCCGGGTCAGGAAGAGGGGCAGGCCAACAACCGCGAAGTGCCGCTTGACCCGCTTGGGCGCGCCGAAAGCAGCAATGGCCAGATCAGCGACGATGACAGCGCTGTCCTGCAAGATCAGGACAGCCGGCAGATGGCACGCGACATTCTGGACGAGATCCGCCGCCGCTCTGCTGACCGTGCAAGGCCGGAGGCGGAGCGGGATTATCTGCGCCGCCTGCTTGACCCCTATTGAGGTCGCGCCACTAGGCTGGGTGCTGACTGATCGGAGGCCGCCGGACTGCAAGCCGGATAACGGCCGCAGATTTCACTAGCCGTTGTCGCTGTTGATCAGCTGGGTCGTGGACCGCATCACCGATTCCAGCCAGGTCCGCGCATTGTCAACCTGGGTCGCATAGGCCGTGACCGCACCGGAGACGGCGGGAACACGGGCGCTGATGACATCTGCAAACACATAGGGTAGCCACAAAAGCCCAGTCAGTATGATGCCAAATGCCAGACCCCGACGGAAACCGCTACGGCGTTGGCGCAGCGTTTCCGGCGCGTCGAGCGAGGCCGGATCCCTGCCACGGTCGGATGTGGCACGCAGGGTCGAGTTGATTTCCTCGATATCTGGCAGCAGGTCGCGGCGCGCCGACCGGGAAACGACGGCTGCACCTTCCTGATCCTCGCCATCGTCGTCGGGGTCGTCCTCTGCCTGTGCGCGTGCGGATGTTGGACGCGCGGCCGCCCCGCCGAGCGGAAGGTCTTCTTGAAATTCGACCAGGCTACCCTCTGCCATCCTGGCGCGGGTTTCGCGCGCGGCCTCCTCGCGCAGTACATCCGTTACTGCCGCATCCAGCGGGCGGCGTTCCGGCGCTGACGCCTTCGGGGGGGCTTCGTCGTCTTCGGTGGCGTCGGCCGACCGTGCCACGGCCGTCTCTGCCGTTACTTTTCCTTCCGGCGCGTCCGCGCCTGGCTGCAGCCATGTGTGGCCACAGTTCGAACATTGCACGTCACGTCCGGCTTTCGGAATGACAGAGCTGTCTACTTCATATTGAGCATCGCAGTTGGGGCATATCAGCCGCATAACTTCTAACCTGTAATCAAAATCCGACTGTTGCGCACAGCCATTCTGGCCTTTGCCGTTGCGCTGTTGTAGCAAGCCAAAGACGCCCGTCCAAGCATTTGTGAGGGGCAAGGGCCGAAAAGCCCGAGAGTGCGGTTTCACTCCCACAACCCAAGAAGGTGCCAGACTTGATCGAGTTTCATGACGTGACACTGGGTTATTCCGGCAGAACCCTTCTTTCAGGGGTTTCCATGAGCCTTCGCGCGGGGTCTTTTCACTTTCTGACCGGCCCGTCGGGCGCTGGCAAAACTTCGCTGATCAAGCTGTGTTTCGGGGAAATGATGGCCTCTGCCGGGCGGATAGAGATCTTTGGACAGGATCTGGCGCGGCTGTCACGCGATCAGACAGCCGAGATGCGCCGCCGGATCGGGCTGGTCCATCAGGATTGCCAGTTTCTGGATCATCTGCCGCTGGACGAAAATGTCGCCCTGCCACTTCATGTCGCAGGTCAGCCGATGGACCCGCAGTCCCTGACAGACCTGCTGAAATGGGTCGGGCTGGAGGCGCAGACAAAATCTCTGCCGCCGTCCCTTTCCGGGGGCGAACGTCAACGCGCGGCATTGGCGCGGGCTGTCATCACCTCTCCCGATCTCATTCTGGCAGACGAACCCACCGGCAATGTCGATTGGGACATGTCGGTCCGGATCATGCGGCTGTTGATAGAGCTGAACCGGATGGGTAAGACCATCCTTGTTGCCACCCATGATCTTAACCTGATCCGGGCCGCCAAATCCCAGGTCCCGGTACGGGTGTTGCGCATTCAGGGTGGCACGTTGCAACTGGCGGGTGCGGATCTATGACAAAGGCCAAGACAGTGCGACGGGCGGCGGCGGGGTTGAAGCCGCTTTGGCGTGGCGACAGGGTGGTGCCGCCCTCTGGCCATACGGCCACACTGACCGGGCTCACGGCCGCCGCCATGGCCTTTCTGGCGGTCTATGCCCTGGCGCTCAGCGTCTCGACCGGCCATCTTGCCGATCGCTGGGCCGGCTCCCTGGCAAAATCGGCAACCATTCGCATTTCGGCCCCCGCCGAGCAGCTGGACAGGCAAACCGATCTGGCGCTGGCCATTCTGGAAACCACGCCGGGGGTCGAATATGCCCGTGCGCTGACTTCCGACGATACCCGCGCCTTGCTGGAGCCATGGCTTGGTCCCGATCTGCCGACCGACAGCTTGCCGATCCCGCAACTGATCGAATTGACCGTGGACGACGGCAGTTTCGACGCGGACGGGTTGACCGCGCGCCTTGCTGCCGAAGTGCCGGGTGCGGTGCTGGACGATCACGCGCGCTGGCGCGTACCGCTTATCGCCTCGGCCAAACGAATCCGGGCCAGCGGCCTTCTGTCGCTGGGGCTGATCGCGGGCGCCACCGCCGCCATGATCGCCCTGGCCGCGCAGGCGGCCCTCGCCTCCAACGCGCAGGTGATCCGCACGCTGCGCCTTGTCGGGGCCGAGGATCGCTATATCGCCCGTGCCTTTGTACGGCGCTTTACCCTGCGCAGCCTGGCTGGCGCCGCTGTAGGTACTTTCTTGGCGATGGTTTCCATAGCGCTGATGCCCCCCCCCGCCGAAGAGGGCGGGTTCCTGACCGGTCTTGGTTTTTCCGGTCTTGGCTGGCTCTGGCCGTTGGCAATCCCGCCATTTGCAGCGCTTGTCGCCTTTGTCGCGACCCGTATTTCCGCCTTTCGCAGCCTCAGGACGGTCCGATGAGACTTGCCTTGCAATATGTCCTTTCACTGATCTTCATCGCCCAGATGTATCTGTCGATGGTGCTTTACGCACTTTGGTGGACGCCGATTGTGATGTTCCGGCCTGACGGGGTGTTTGACGCCGTTCATGCCTGGTGCCGATGGGTGCGCGGCTCTGCGGCCATTCTGGTAGGGCTCCGTTCGGAAATCCGCGGCGAGGTACCGCAGGATGAGGTGATCATCGCTGCCAAGCACCAAAGTTTTTTTGACATCATCATGATCGTATCCGTCGTGCCACGGCCGAAATTCATCATGAAGCGAGAGCTGCTTTGGGCGCCAATTGTCGGCTGGTACGCTAGGAAACTGGGCTGCATTCCGGTGAACCGGGGCAAACGCAGCGTCGCGATGGCCAAGATGGTTGCCGATGTAAAGGCTGGCGCAACGGCTCCGGGGCAGCTGGTGATCTATCCGCAAGGTACCCGAGTGGCGGCTGGCGCGCGCAAACCCTACAAGATCGGCGTCGGCGTTCTATACGATCAGTTGGCGCAAGACTGCGTACCCGCGGCCGCCAATGTGGGCGTCTTTTGGCCGCGCCATGGGATCCTGCGCAAACCGGGCCTCGCAGTGGTGGAGTTCCTGCCGCGTATTGCTGCTGGCCAGGGGATAGAGCCCTTCATGGCGCAGTTGGAAAATATGGTCGAAGACGCCTCTGATAGGCTGATGGCCGAGGTGGGGTTCGAGGTAACGCGTAACTGAGCCCAATAGACGATCACCGCGACAACGGAGCCGGGGGCGCTATCGGTGGGGCGATCTGTGATGAGGAAGGGCCGGGGCAGTTGGAAAAGGCGGTTTGGCAAGACGGCTCAGGCGGCAAGGCCTTTTGACCCCATCGCCAGAAATTTCTCGCGGCGGTCGCGGACCAGTTCGGAAGGTTTCTTGCCCGAAAGCTCCTTGAGTGCCACTTCAATTGCCTTGCCGACGGCGGCGACGGTTTCGGACGGGCCGCGTTGCGCACCGCCGGCCGGTTCCTTGATAATCTTGTCGATCACGCCAAGCTTTTCCAGATCTTGCGCGGTAAGGCGCAATGC
>JBARVM010000396.1:0-1571 GCA_049646265.1 Paracoccaceae bacterium | reverse complement strand
TTCAGGCACCACTGACCACTGGTTTTGCCGAGGCCACGGGCCGGTTTGAACATCCCTCGGATAGTGCAGAGGCGCCTGACGTCGCAACCAGCTATCCGTTGGGTGCGGCGCGGGCGCAGTTGCATGAAAACTATATCCTGGCCCAGACTGAAACCGGCATTGTCATTGTCGATCAGCATGCCGCGCATGAACGGCTTGTCTATGAACGGCTGAAGGCCGAAAGGTCGGACCGGTCGGTCGCGGCGCAGTCGCTGTTGATCCCGGAGATTGTCGAACTGCCCGCACATGACGCCCGGCAGCTTTTGGATCAGGTGGAGGAGCTGGAAAAGCTCGGCCTTATTGTCGAGCCTTTTGGCGGGGATGCCGTGGCGGTGCGCGCCACCCCGGCGATCCTTGGCCCGGTTAATGCCGCCGCCCTGATCCGCGATATTCTGGACGAGCTGGCCGATCAGGGGGACAGTGTGAAACTTGCCGGCGCCATAGATGCGATCCTCAGCCGGATGGCCTGCCACGGTTCCATCCGGTCCGGCCGCCAGATGCGCGCCGAAGAGATGAACGCCCTCTTGCGCGAGATGGAGGCAACGCCCCTGTCGGGTCAGTGCAACCACGGCCGCCCTACCTATGTCGAACTGAAGCTTTCCGATATTGAACGGCTGTTTGGGCGCACATGATCACCATCAATGGCCAGACCTATGGGCTTGACGATCCGCTGATGCTTGCGGCCATTGGCGGGGCGGCGCTTTTGCTTTTGCTCGTTGTCCTGATCATTGTGACCATGCGCGCGGCGGGACGATCGGCCAGCATGGCCGAACCGATTCTTTATCAGATGCAGAACCTTGGCAGCCGCGTTCAATCCCTTTCGGACGGGCAGCAGCAGCTGACAGGTGGCCTGCACCATGTGTCAGAGGCGCAGGCAACCGCGCAGACCAAGATGCTTGCCCTGATGGAGCAGCGGCTGGCCGAAGTGTCGCGCGGCATGGCCGAAAGCCTGCAAGGCTCGGCCACCCGTACAGCGCGGGGCTTGGGAGAGTTGCAGCAGCGGCTGGAGACGATCGACAAGGCCCAAGCCAATATCGAGAAACTGTCGGGCGATGTTCTGTCCTTGCAGGATATCCTGTCGAACAAGCAGACCCGTGGCGCCTTTGGCGAGATCCAGCTGAACGACATCGTCCACAAGGCGCTGCCGCCGGACGCCTATACGTTGCAGGCCAGTCTTTCGAACGGTAAACGCGCCGACTGCCTGATCCATCTGCCCAATCCGCCCGGCCCGATTGTCATCGATTCGAAATTCCCGCTGGAGGCTTACGAGGCGCTGCGCCGCGCCAGCAACAATTCCGAAGCGATCGAGGCGCAGCGGTCTTTGCGGATATCGGTGCGCAAACATATCAAGGATATCTCCGAACGCTACATTCTGGATGGCGAAACGGCTGATGGCGCGCTGATGTTTCTGCCGTCAGAGGCGGTCTATGCCGAACTGCACGCCAATTTCCCCGAACTGGTGCGCGAAGGTTTCGCGGCCAAGGTCTGGATCGTGTCGCCGACCACCTGCATGGCCACGCTCAATACCATGC
>JBARVM010000395.1:0-2625 GCA_049646265.1 Paracoccaceae bacterium | reverse complement strand
GAATAACAGACCCTTTACCCCCGCCGCCGGCCGATCAGGCTGGCACATCGGCGGCAGTCAGATCGAATGTCTCGTCGGGAAAGAACTTTGCCAGCCGCACATCTGCAGAACGGGCATGCCCTTCCATCCCTTCCAGGCGCGATATCCGCGCCGTTGCCTCGGCAAGCGGCCGGCAGGCGTCCCTGGTCGCGCGTTGCCAGGTCACGGTCTTCATGAACTTGTGAACCGAAAGCCCGCCGGTATAGCGTGCCGCACCGGACGTGGGCAGAACATGGTTTGGGCCAGAGGTTTTGTCGCCGAAGGCCACGGTGGTTTCCTCGCCCAGAAACAGCGACCCGTAGGCGCGCAGACGGCTGAGCCACCAGTCCAGATTCTCAGCCTGCACATGCAAGTGCTCCGGCGCGAAACGGTCGGCAACCTGCGCCATTTCCTCGGCGCTGTCACAAAGTATCACCTCGGCATAATCGGCCCAAGCGGCTTCGGCGCTGGTGCGGTTAAGATCGGGCAGCGTCGCGATGAATTGCGGCACAAGTTCCATAACCCGTTCTGCCAGCGCCCGGTCAGAGGCGACAAGCCAGACCGGCGAGTTATAACCATGCTCGGCTTGACCGACGAGATCGTGGGCCACCATTTCGGCGTCGGCCTTGCCGTCAGCCACAACCATGCTGTCAGTTGGTCCGGCGAACATGTCGATCCCGACCTGACCATAAAGAATGCGCTTGGCTTCGGCCACATATTGGTTGCCGGGGCCGACAAGTATATCGGCGCGCGGCAGACCGAAAAGACCGTTGGCCATGGCCGCCACACCCTGCACACCACCCATGTTCAGGATGACATCGGCGCCGCAAAGGTCCATTGCATAGAGGATGGCGGGCGGAATGCCGACACCCGGACGCGGCGGCGAACAGGCAGCAATATGGGGAACGCCGGCAACCTTTGCGGTTGTGATGGTCATGATTGCGCTGGCGACATGGCTGTAACGCCCGCCCGGGACATAACAACCCGCCGCCGAAATCGGGATCTGCCTCTGTCCCGCCACCAGTCCAGGCAGGATCTCTATCTCGCAATCGGTAACCGTGGCGCGCTGCGCCTCGGCAAAGCGGCGCACGTTGTTATGGGCAAACTGGATGTCAGCCTTCAAACGGTCTGGAACCAGCGCCGCCGCCGCCGCCCGCGCCTCTGGCGACAGGATGATATCGCCGTCCCACTTGTCCAGCTCTCGGGCGAATTTCCGGGCGGCTTTTTCACCATCCTTCTGGATATCCTGCAGCATCCGGGCGACGATGGCACTGACATCTTGATGGTCAGATTCAGCGGTACGGGCGGCTTTTTTCAAATAAATCATCGGCCTTGCTTTCCATTCTCAATCTTCGGCGGCTTGTCGTGCGAATGCAGTTATCGCCTGGGTCAGGACATCCAGCGTGTCAAAGGCCACGGCCTCTGCCGCGACCGATCCGGCGATAAGCGAAAATTCGGTGCAGGCAACCATTTGGACACGGGCCCCGCGCCGCAGCAGATCCTCGGACTGTGCCTTCAGCGTCTGGCGGGCCTGATCTTGCGGGCCATCTGCCTTGATCTGGCGGATCGCGGCCAACATCGCCGGTTCGTCATCTGCATAAAGAGCGGTCAGGCCGAAACCGGCCAGCACCGCGTCAAATAGACCGACCTTGCGCACGGCGGGCGAGGCCAGAATACCGACAGACGTATCAGCCCCCCCAGCAAGCCGCGCGGCATGGGCCGCGGACAGCTCCACCATATTCAATAGCGGCACATCGACGGCCCGGTTGATGGTCTCGGCATAATGGTGGGCGGTGTTGCAGGGCATGGCTAGTGCTGTTGCGCCGCCGGTCACCAGCCGTCGGGCCATGTCTGCCAGGACCGGCCCGGGATCTTCGCCAGTTCCCTCAATCAGGTGGCGGATACGGGACGGCACCTGCGGGTTTTGATCGACGATCAGTGGAATATGGTCGGCATCATCCCTTGCCGATGCAGACGCGAGCACCTTCTGCATCAGCAGCACCGTAGCCTCCGGCCCCATGCCGCCCAATATTCCGACCCGGCGCATCAACCCCGGCCCTTGGTCACAATGCCGGCCACTTCGATGATATGGTCGGCCAGCAGGGCGCAATCCTCAAGGCTGAATGTCAGCGGCAGTCGCATGTCAAACAGGCCGGAAAGAATATCGTCCGTCCGCGGCAGCTTTTGCGCCGCTACATACTGCCAGCTGTGATGGTCAGAGGTAAATCCGACCGGCTCTTCCCCGCCGAACCATTTCACCTCGACGCCGCGGTCTGCCAGCGTTGATATCATGGCGCGTGCTTCATCCTTGCCGATGCCTGGCATCAGAAACTGGATGGACGAACCGACATAGACCTCTTCCTTCGGGCGGTAAGGGACGCGGATCATCGGCTGCTGTGCCAGACGGCTCGCAATCAGATCATGGCGGTCATTCCAGGCCTTGATGCTAGCGTCGATGCCGCGAAGCTGGGGGCGCAGGATAGCGGCGCGCAGATTATCCATCCGCGCCGAGTTATTCGGCGTCTCCAGCCTGATACGGGCATAGACATCGGCATCCGGCCCGGCGCCGTGCCGCTCATAAAGCATGTAGGAACCCGAAAGGATCGT
>JBARVM010000394.1:0-3833 GCA_049646265.1 Paracoccaceae bacterium | reverse complement strand
GCTTTGATGCATGAAGGCATCCGCATCGCGCGCCAGAAGTGACCTGGTCGCGGCATCAGGGTGGCGCGCCGCCCATTCCTTGCGCGCGGCAGAGCTGTTGGATTCGCCCTCGGTATGGTTGATCACGCGCTTCCCTTCCTGACCGCGGCACGGCCCCCTTAGTACTAGCCCCAGGGCAGTGAGAATGTCTTGACGTTGGTAAAGGATTTCATCGCCTCGATGACACCTTCCTTATAGCCATTGCCGGAATCCTTGATCCCGCCAAAGGGCGACATTTCGATCCGATAGCCGGGCACTTCCCAGATATTCACCGTACCCACCACAAGCCCGCGGATATAGCGCTGCATCCGGTGGTAATCATTGGTGCAGACGCCGGCGGACAGGCCAAAGGCGGTGGAATTTGAAATGGCCATTGTCTGGATATCGTCATCGGGCACCCGCACGACCGGAATGACCGGGCCAAAGGTCTCTTCCATGACCAGTTCGCTTTCGTGACTGACGTGCGCGACTACGATGGGCGGCAAAAGCGCGCCCTGACGGCCGGGATGGTAAAGCACCTTTGCCCCTTCGGCTGCCGCCATCTCGACGCGCTGGTCAAAGAGTGCGGCCGCCTTGGCGTGAACCACGGTGCCCAGCTCGGTTTTGGGGTCCATCGGGTCGCCGAACCGCAGCGCCTTGGCCCGTTCCAGCGCCAGCGCGACAAAACGGTCCGCCACACTTTCCTGACAGAGGATACGCTTGACCGCGGTGCAGCGCTGACCAGAATTCTTGGTAGCCCCGGCAACCGCAAGATCGGCCGCCTTGGCCAGATCGGCATCCGACAGGTCCGAACAGATGATCAAAGGATCGTTGCCGCCCAGTTCCAGAACCTGACGCTTGTAGACTGCCTTGGCCGCGATCAGCTTGCCGACCGGCACGCCGCCGGTAAAGGTGATCAGATCGAAATTGGGGTTGGTGATCATCTCGTCACCGATATCGCCGGGCCAGCCGGTCACGACCGACAGCATTTCCGGCGGCAGGCCTGCCTCGTAAAGCGCGTCGGCCAGCCAGATCGCCGTCAGGGGCGTCAGTTCGGTAGGCTTGCAGACGATGCAATTGTTGGTGGCAATCGCCGGGGCGATCTTGTGGCTGATCATGTTCAGCGGATGATTGAAAGGCGTGATGGCCGAAATCGCCCGCAAGGGTTCGCGGGTGGTAAAGATTTTGCGCGCCTTGCCATGTGGGGTCAGATCGCAGGAAAATATCTCCCCGTCGTCGTGAATGCACATCTGCCCGGCCAGGGTATAGACATCATAGGCGCGCCCGCATTCATAAAGACTGTCGGCGAGGGAAATGCCCAGTTCCGCCGTGATGATAGGCGCCAGTTCCGCCTTGCGGTCCTGAATGATGCGCGCGACGTTCAAAAGGATCTTTTGCCGTTCATAGCGCGTCAGGGTCGGGGTATAGTTCGCGGCAATCTCGAAGGCCTCGCGCGCATGTTCCGCCTGCCCGGCCGGGACAGAGCCGATGACCTCTCCGGTATAGGGATATTCGACGGGCACGCGTTCCTTGGTGTCGACCTTGCGGCCGGCAATACGCATGGCTTCGTGACGCATCTCGATCGGGGGGGCGGATTTCAGCATGGCACTCACTTTGCAGCAGCAGTTGTGGCGTAAAAGAACGCGTCGAAATTGCGTAAGGTCGGGGCGGAGGGCAGATCAATGACCCGGTTCACGATGAAGGGAACCTCCTGCTCGGTCAAGCCGCCGTGGCTGCGCAAAGGTTCGTTGAGCGCGGCCAGATCATGCCGGTGCGCCGAAGTGCCGATGGTCATATTCTCGCCCGAGATCATCACCATATCGCCAATCCGGTCGCCCGGCAGTTCGAACCGGCGGATCGCCTCGGCTTTGTCGACGACAAGGATGATGCCCGGCTGGCGGCGCATCCGCTCGATGATCGCGTCCTGATCGGCACCTTCGGGCAAATAGGCGGTGGCGAAAGAGCCGAGCGCGCCGTGATGCACCACGTAAGGATCGGTGATCGGCAGGATGACCCGCGCGGCCTCCTTGCCCAGCCATTCGTCCAGAAGATCCTGCACATAGACGACAGCGGGGGAGCCGTCGGCCAGATGTTTCGGCTTCATCCCGTGATCCGCGGTCACGACAATGGCCGCGCCCATCGCGTCAAGCTGGGCCAGATACCCGTCGAACATCTTGTAGAAACTCTGCGCCTCCGGCTGTTCGGGGGCATATTTGTGCTGCACATAATCGGTGGTCGTCAGATACATCACGTCGGGCTGCCATTCGGCCAAAAGCTTGACCCCGGCGGCAAAGACAAATTCCGACAGATCGGCGGAATAGACCTCTGGCTGCGGCATGCCGAGCCAGGCGCTGGCCTGATCCTGACCATGTTCTGCTGCGGTCGACGTTGCCGACTTTTCCGCCGAAAAACATTTGGCCCGATCCTCGTCAAAGCGCAGGCCCGCGCCGAGGAGGGCGCGCAGCTTGTCCTTGGCGGTGACGATCGCCACCCGCGCACCGGCATCGTAGAATTTGGCGAAAACCGTGGGCGCGCGCAGGAAGCGCACGTCATTCATCATCACTTCCTTGCCGGTTTCCGGCTCGTAAAGGTAATTGCCGCAGATACCATGCACGGCAGGCGGGCGGCCGGTGGCGATCGACAGGTTGTTGGGGTTGGTGAAGGAGGGGATGACCGAATGGGCCAGCCGGTCGGTGCCGGTTGCGCGCATCCGCTTCAGACAGGGCATGAGGCCAGCCTTGATCGCCTCTTCCAGATAGGCAGGCTCGCACCCGTCAAGGCATATCGCGATGGCCGGCACCTTTGGCCAGGGATAGGCGCGGTCGTTCGCCAGCACCGGTGGACGGTCGATTTGTGTCATGCTCTTTCCTTTACAAATTCTCGGGCGCCGCTTCAGGCTGCCAGTTTGGCGCGTTCGGCTATTGCCGCTGCGGGCGGGGCGGCATTATCGACGCCCATTTCCGCCAGGCTCTCGCCCGCGGCCGTGACCACGCGGCGCATGATCGCCTCATCCATCCGTCCGATACAGCCGATGCGGAAGGAATTGACCACGGTCAGCTTGCCCGGGTAGATGATGAAACCTTTCCGCTTCATCGCCTCGTAAAACACGGAAAAGTCGAACTTTTCATGGGCCGGGCAGAAAAAGGTGACAATGATCGGGCTGAGCCAGCGGTCTTTCAGCAAGGTCTCGAATCCAAGGTCGCGCATCCCTGCCACCATGACATCGCGGTTGCGGCTGTAGCGCGCCCCGCGTCCAGCCACGCCGCCCTCTTCGGTATGAAGGCGCAGGGCCTCCAGAAAGGCCGCGACAACATGGGTGGGCGGGGTGAAACGCCATTGGCCGGTCTTTTGCAGCCCCATCCATTGCGCATGGATATCAAGTGCCAGCGAGTGGCTGTTGCCGCGCGCCGCCTCCAGCGCGTCCTTCCGGGCGATGACAAAGCCAAAGCCGGGCACACCTTCGATACATTTGTTGGCCGAAGAGACCATGGCGTCAAAGCGGATTTGGTTCACGTCAAGCTCGATGGCGCCAAAGGCGCTCATACTGTCGATGAGGAACTTGCGGCCACGGGCCTCTACCGCTGCTGCGATCTCGGCCACCGGGTTGAGGATACCGGAAGAGGTTTCGCAATGAATGGCGATGACATGGGTGATGGCCGGATCGGCATCAAGCGCTGCCCCCACCTCGTCACCACGCGGCGGCATATAGTCGCCCTTGTCAATCAGCGTATAGGCCCGGCCAAGGTAGCGCATGGTTTCCGCCGCCCGGAGCCCGTAGGCACCATTGGCCAGCACCAGAACCTTGCCGTCACGGG
>JBARVM010000393.1:0-2621 GCA_049646265.1 Paracoccaceae bacterium | reverse complement strand
TGCCCTGCAGCTTGGCGGCTCGGTGCCCGAGGAATTGGCGCAGGCCACGGCGATTGCCGCGGATTATGGCTATGATGAGATCAACCTCAATGTCGGTTGCCCGTCCGACCGGGTGCAATCAGGCTGTTTCGGCGCGGTTTTGATGGAACGGCCCGGGTTGGTGGCCGACTGTGTGGCGGCGATGATTGCGGCAAGTCCGGTTGAGGTAACGGTGAAATGCCGGATTGGCGTCGATGATCAGGTACCCGAAGAGGTGCTGCCAGCCTTTCTCGAAACGGTTTCCGCGGCGGGCGTCCGCCGGTTCGCCATTCATGCGCGCAAGGCTTGGCTGCAGGGTCTCAGCCCCAAGGAAAACCGCGATATTCCGCCTTTGGACTATCCGCTGGTTCTGGCGATGAAACGCGCCTTTCCGCATCTGCATCTGTCGGTCAATGGCGGGATCAGCTCGCTCGATCAGGCAGAGGCCTTTCTGGCGGCGGGTATGGACGGGGCGATGATCGGTCGCGCCGCCTATCACGAACCCTATGCGACGCTTGCCGGGGTGGATCAGCGCCTCTTTGGGGGCGATATGGTGCCGGACCGCGCCGAGGTGATCGAACGGATGCGCCCCTATATCGCCCGGCATCTGCAGGGCGGCGGACGGTTGCACCAGATCACCCGTCACATGATCGGCCTCTTCCATGGTCAGCCGGGGGCGCGGGCTTGGCGGCGTATTCTGTCGGAATGTGCCAACCGGCCGGAGGCGGGGCTTGATGTGCTGGACGCGGCCTTGGCGCCGCTGCTGGCGGAGGGGGTTTAATCCGCCTCTGCCTGTGCTGGCGGCTCTGCCCGCGCGGGCGTCATGAAAAACAGGATGAGCGTCACCAAGCCGGTCAGGGCAATGACCGCCACCATAGCTGTCACGCCACCGTCAAGGAACGGCCCGGCCAACACCACCACCAGTCCGCCGGTCAGCATCTGCAAGGTGCCACCAAGTGAGGAGGCAAGCCCGGCGATATCGCCGTGATGATCCAGCGCCATGACCATTACCGCGGGAATCACCAGCCCAAGAAAGGCGTTTGCGACAAAAAGGCCGCCGATGACCAGCCAGAGCGATCCGACCCCGGCCAGAACCAACACAAAAAGCAGCGCAGTCGCGCCAGCAAAGCCAAAAATGCCAAGCCGCAGCAGGCGGCGCAGGCCGATCCGCGCACCGATTGGGCCAGAAGCCTGCGAGGCGGCGAAAAACCCGATCGCATTGACGGCGAAGGCCAGCGAGAAGCCGGTCGGGCTTAGCCCGAAGCTGCCGGTATAGACAAAGGGGGCGGTGGCGATGAAGACGAAGAAGGAGGCAAAGCCAAAGGCGCCGACAAAGGTCAGCCCCATGAAATCCGCGTCGCGAAAAAGCTGGCGGCAGCCGGCCGCAAGCGAGCGCAGGTTGATGGGAACCCGTGCCTCTTTCGGCAGGGTTTCGGGTTGAAAGAACAGGGTCAGCAGCAGGCTTGCCCCGGCAGCAATGGCCATAGCGCCAAAGACCCAGCGCCAGCCGCCAAGCGCCACGACGCCGCTGCCGACCAGTGGCGCCAGCATCGGCGAGACCGAGATCACCAGCATCAGCATGGCCATCAGCCGCATCGCCTCGACCCCGGTGAACATGTCGCGGATGATCGCGCGTGGCACGACCATGACCGCCGCCCCGCCCAGCCCCTGGACGAAACGCCAGGCGCCAAGGCCGGTAATCGTGTCGGCCATCGCCGAACCCAGCGAGCCGATGAGGAAGATCGAAAGGCCAAGAAGAATCGGCAGTTTGCGGCCCGTCTGATCGGCCAGAGGCCCATAGATCATCTGGGCGATACCGAAGGCGGCGAAATAGGCGGTAACGGTGATCTGCGTCTCGGCCGGGCTGGCCGAGAGGCTTTGGGCGATGTCCGGCATGGCGGGCAGGAACATGTCGATGGCAAAGGGGCCAACCATCGACAGGCAGCCCAGAATGATGGCGGTTCTGATCATGGAGGGTTGCATGGGGTGTCCTTGTCCCGCAGACCGGCGTCTTAACGGGCGGATCGGCCGTGCCAACCGGTCCGCCGACCACCCTGTGGTGGAATTTGCCCAACCTAGCTGGACGCGATGCCGCGTCAAGGGCCGCCAAGGCGATTGCAAGGGGCGGGCGGCAGGGCTAGGCATAGGCAAGGCAAAGGACGGGGACGATATGGCGGAGTTGGCGCAACATTGGCAGATGCTGGTGGCGATGCTTGGCATCGGTGCCTTTGCCGGGGTCATCGCCGGGATGTTGGGCGTGGGCGGCGGGATCATCCTTGTCCCCGCCTTCTTCTATGCCTTTTCGGCACTGGGCTATGCGGGGGCGGACCTGATGCAGATCTGTCTTGCGACCTCCCTGGCCACGATCGTCGTGACCTCGATCCGCTCGGTTCTTGCCCATAACCGCAAGGGGGCTGTTGACTGGGCGATCCTCAGGGGCTGGGCGCCGGGGCTGGCGGTGGGGGCCATTCTCGGGGTTGTGGCGGTGGCGCAATTGCGCACCCCGGCCCTGCAGGCCATCTTTGGCACTCTGGCGCTGATCGTGGCCTTTTATCTGGGGTTTGGCCGGGCGGAATGGCGCCTTGGCCCGACGATGCCGAAGG
>JBARVM010000392.1:0-2656 GCA_049646265.1 Paracoccaceae bacterium | reverse complement strand
CACCAGATCGCCACCAGCGTCGCACACCCGCGCCAGCGCCTTATCCGGCTGTTCGACAATCGTCGAGTAGTGAAATTCGTGGCCGCGCAGCCGCGCGCCCTTGCCGTGGCCAGGCATTGGCGCGTCCAGTTCGGCCAGACGGTAGCCGAGATGCATCTTGCGCCGCTCAAAACTGGTCACCAGCCCCAAAAGACCTGCCATCTGGTGGCGAACCCCGGCCTTGTCGATGATCGCCTGACCCATCGCCATATAGCCCCCGCATTCGCCATGCACCGGGCGGCTTTGCGAAAACAGGGTCAATCCTTGCCGAAACCGGCCTGCGGCGGCCAAAGTGCCGCCATGCAGTTCGGGATAGCCGCCGGGCAGCCAGCAGCAATCCGCGCTTTGATCCGGCGCCTCGTCCGCCAGAGGCGAGAAAGGCAGGATCTCGGCCCCCGCCGCGCGCCAGCCATCTAAAAGATGCGGATAGACAAAGGAAAAGGCCGCGTCACGGGCAAGGGCAATGCGCTGGCCGGGTGGCGTGACGGCCTGCGGCGGCTGTGCCTTTAGCCTTGTTGCACCGGCGGCGGCGCGCAGGGCGGCAAGATCCAGATGCCCGGCCACAAATTCCGCCGCATCGGCGATGATCCGATCAAGTTCCGGCGTCTCTTCGGCCTGAACCAACCCCAGGTGCCGCTCCGGCATCTCGATAGAGGCGCGGCGCGGCAGGGCGCCAAAGACGCGAATGCCTGCCGCCTCCATCCCCGCGCGTACCAACAGCTCATGCCGGGGCGAGGCGACGCGGTTCAGCACAACGCCTGCAATCTCCACATCCGCGCGCATCCGGGCAAAGCCAAGCGCGATGGCCGCCGCCGACTGCGCTTGCCCGGAGACATCAAGAACCAGCACCACCGGCCAGCCGGTCAGTGCCGCGATGTCGGCGCTGGCGCCCGTGCCCGTCTCGCCTGCGCTGGCCACCCCGTCAAAAAGGCCCATTGACCCTTCGGCAAGAATAAGGTCGGCGCCCATCGCCGCGCCGATCAGGCCGGCAATACGCCCCCGCCCCATCGCCCAGCTTTCCAGATTGACCGAGGCCCGGCCCGATGCCGCCCGGTGAAAGGCCGGGTCAATATAATCCGGTCCGCTCTTGAACGGTTGCACGACCAGGCCGGCGGCGCGAAACGCCCCCAGAAGACCCAGCATCAGCGTGGTCTTTCCCGTGCCCGAGGCCGGCGCCGATATGAGCAGACCGGAAGGGATCATTGGCTGTCCGGAAAGCGCGGATCGGTGCCGACAGGCCGGTAGCGCCGGTCATAATCCCCGGCATAGAGCCTGCTTTCGTCAAATTCCTCGGCCCCTATGGAACGGCCGACAAAGATCAGCGCTGTGCGCTCCATCTCTGCCCCGATGACGGTTTGCAGCGTCTCCAGCGTGGCGCGAACCACCCGTTCGTCCGGCCAGCTGGCGCGCCAGATCACCGCAACCGGGCAGTCGGCGCCGTAATGTGGCGTCAGTTCCGCCACCACGCGGTCCAACACATGAACCGACAGATGTATGGCCAGAACCGCACCGGTACGGGCGAAATTTTCGAGTGTTTCGCCCGGCGGCATGGATGTCGCGCGCCCCGACGTACGGGTTAGGACCACCGATTGCACAACGCCCGGAAGGGTCAGTTCGGCACCAAGCGTCGCAGCCGCCGCTGCAAAGGAGGGCACACCCGGCGTCACGTCATAGGGAATGCCAAGCGCGCGCAGGCGGCGCAGCTGTTCACCCATCGCCGACCAGACCGAAAGATCCCCCGAATGCAGACGCGCCACGTCATGACCGGCGCGATGGGCGGCCTCGATCTCTGCCACGATCTCGTCCAGCGACAGCGGCGCGGTATTGACGATTTTCGCGCCTTTCGGGCAATGGGCCAATATCGCTTCTGGCACCAGCGATCCGGCATAAAGACAGACCGGCGATGCGGCGATCAGATCGCGCCCGCGCAGGGTCAACAGATCGGCCGCACCCGGACCCGCACCAATAAAATGCACCGTCATTCGTCTCTCCTTATTGCAATTGCGGCTGTGGCAAGCCCGTCGGCGGAAACCACGCGCGGTCCGGCGAGCTGCGCACCCGGACCCGCCGCGGCAAGGGCGGCCGCCTCTGCCACCGAGCCGGTACCAAACCGTTCGGCGACCTTGGCCGACTGTGTTATCGTAACCTCGGCGCCAAGGCCTGCCCGACCGATTGCCTGTACTTGCAGGCCAAGCTCTGCCGCCAGCGCCTGCAACACCGGCGCCCCTGCCTTGACCTCGGCGGTTGCCAAAAGATCGGCGCCACCCCCGGCGCGTTCGAGCGCATCGATGAGGGAGGCCAGCGTCGCCGCGCCCCGAAATCCTATGCCTGCCACCCTCATTTCGTCACACTCCACTGTACGACAGGGCGGGCGCGGTCCCAGCCGCGCATCCTGCCAAGCGGCGCGGCAGTGGATATTTCCACCCGCATCAGGCTGCCGCCCTTTTCGCCATGCCACCTGGTCAACAGCATCTCTGACTCGATCGTCACGGCATTGCAGACAAGCCGCGCATCATCCGGCATCAGGCGCCAAACAGTCTCTAACATGGCCTGATTTACCCCACCGCCGATAAAGACCGCATCGGGTGACGGCAAGCTTTCCAACCCGTCGGGGGCC
>JBARVM010000391.1:0-1761 GCA_049646265.1 Paracoccaceae bacterium | reverse complement strand
TCATGGGCGGGTCGATGGGCATGTATGTCGGCAATGCGATCATTGCGGCGGCGGAACGCGCGGTCAATCGCAAGCTGCCCTTGGTGCTTTTTGCTGCGGCCGGTGGCGCGCGCATGCAAGAGGGGATCTTGTCCCTGATGCAGATGCCGCGGTCGACCGTGGCCATCCAGATGCTGAAAGAGGCGGGCCTGCCTTATATCGTGGTCCTGACCCATCCGACCACCGGGGGGGTTACGGCTTCTTACGCGATGTTGGGCGATGTGCAGATTGCCGAGCCGAACGCGCTGATCTGTTTTGCCGGACCGCGTGTCATCGAACAGACCATCCGCGAAAAGCTGCCCGAAGGATTCCAGCGCGCCGAATATCTGCTTGATCACGGCATGCTTGACCGCGTGACGCATCGCAAGGATCTGCGGGATGAGCTTGTGTCGATTATCCGGATGCTGACGGGTCAGAAACCGCCGGTTCTGGGCGACCTGCCCGCCCCTTCCGCCGAGAAGAGCAGCCAGAAGTGAGCCTGCCTGCAAGTTCTGACCTGATCTTGCAGCGGATGATGAGTTTTCACCCCAAGATCATCGACTTGACGCTGGACCGGGTGCACCGGCTTTTGGCGGCGCTGGGCCATCCTGAGCGCTCGCTGCCGCCGGTGATCCACATTGCCGGGACCAACGGCAAGGGCTCGACCCAGGCGATGATCCGCGCGGGGCTCGAGGCGCAAGGGCAAAAGGTGCATGCCTATACCTCGCCGCATCTGGCGCGCTTTCATGAACGGATACGCCTGGCTGGCACTCTGATCAGCGAAAGCGAACTGACCCAGGTTCTGGACGAATGTGTGGAGGCGAACGGGGGCGAGACGATCACCTTTTTCGAGATCACCACCTGTGCGGCTTTCGCGGCCTTTGCCCGCACCCCGGCCGACTGGACCTTGTTGGAGGTCGGTCTGGGTGGCAGGCTTGATGCGACAAACGTGGTCGAGGCACCAAGGCTGACGATCATCACCCCGGTTTCGGTCGATCATCAGCAATATCTGGGCGAGACGTTGGCGGAAATCGCCGGGGAAAAGGCAGGGATCATCAAGCGTGGCGTGCCGTGCGTGGTCGGGCCGCAGCAAGAGGCGGGGCTGGAGGTGATAGAGGCCAAGGCACAGCGTCTGGGCGCGCCGCTGCTGGTCCATGGTCAGCATTGGCATGTCTGGGAAGAGCGCGGGCGGCTGATCTTTCAGGATGAAAGCGGGCTTCTCGATCTGCCGCTGCCTAACCTGCCTGGCCCGCATCAGATCGAGAATGCCGGTGCGGCGCTCGCGGCCCTGCGCCATCTTGGCGCGGACGAGGCCGCCTGCGAGGCCGCCGTGACCCGCGCCTTCTGGCCTGCCCGGATGCAACAGCTGCAGCATGGGCCGCTGGTGGAGGCCGCCCTGGGCTGTGAGTTGTGGCTGGACGGCGGACATAATCCGGCAGGCGGTGTCGCCGTGGCCGCGACGCTGGCCGCCATGCCGAAACGACCGACCCACCTGATCCTCGGCATGCTCAATACCAAGGATATCGGCGGCTATCTGCAACCGCTCGCGGCAGAGGCTTCAAGCCTGACAGCCGTCTCTATCCCCGGCGAGGCCAATACGCTTACCGCCGAGGAAACACAGGCAGCGGCGGCAAGGGCAGGGATCACCGCCGGGACTGCAGAAAGTGTTCTGTCGGCGGTGCGCGCGATTGCCGCCGCAGATCCCGGATCGCGCATCCTTATTTGTGGCTCGCTTTATCTGGC
>JBARVM010000390.1:0-17930 GCA_049646265.1 Paracoccaceae bacterium | reverse complement strand
GTCGTCCGGGCTGTGGCTTATGGGCTTTTGACCCTGAAAGAGGCGCTGGACCGTTACGACCTGTCGGACGAAGAGTTCCGCATCTGGCACGAGGCCGCCGCCCGCGATGGCGAACGGGCGCTGAAAGTCACGAGAATTCAGAAAAATAGACATCATTAGGTCACGATGCACGTTTTGGTTGAGTGGATAACTTCCCATTAACCATTTTGGGTGAATGTCAGGGAAATGAGACCTTAACGCGGAGATCGCCTGATGAGAATTTTGTTGGTTGAGGACGACCCCACGACCTCGCGCAGTATCGAGCTGATGCTGACCCACGCCAATCTGAATGTCTATTGCACCGATCTGGGCGAGGAAGGCGTCGATCTGGCCAAACTTTACGATTATGACCTGATCCTGCTTGATCTCGATCTGCCGGACATGAACGGCCACGAGGTTCTGCGCCAGCTGCGCGTCTCCAAGATCGAAACGCCGATCCTGATCCTGTCAGGCTCCGACGATACGGAAAACAAGATCCGCGGTTTCGGTTTCGGCGCCGATGACTATATGACCAAACCCTTTCACCGCGAAGAGCTGGTGGCACGTATCCATGCGATCATCCGCCGTTCCAAGGGGCACGCCCAGTCGGTCATCCGTACCGGCCAGATCAATGTCAACCTCGATGCAAAGACGGTTGATTGCGAAGGGGTTCCCGTGCATCTGACCGGCAAGGAATATCAGATGCTGGAACTGCTTTCCTTGCGCAAGGGCACGACCCTGACAAAGGAAATGTTCCTCAACCATCTCTACGGCGGCATGGACGAGCCAGAGCTGAAGATCATCGATGTGTTCATCTGCAAGTTACGCAAGAAGCTGGCAGAATCGACCGGTGGCGAAAGTTATATCGAGACGGTCTGGGGGCGCGGCTATGTGTTGCGCGAACCGCAAGGCCTGCCACAGAAAATTGCAGTCGGGGCCTGAAAGGGCTCTTACGATTCTACCATGTTGATCTGCGCCGATGGCGGTGCCCCCATCCCCCGGGGGGTGCCGCCAATTTTCTTGGGCGCGCAGCGTTGTGGCCTGCCCCCCGGTTCATTGCTACTTTTGACTGCCGCCCCGGTGATAGGGCGGACCCTGGGGGCTGGACCAGGAGGGCGCTTGACCCTAACAGTATGACGTGTTCGTCTGGGGGATATGATGGCGAAGGGTCAGCTAGTTAAGCCGGTTGAAACCATGAGCGAGCCGGAGGCGCGCGCCCTTTGGGCAGAGGTCGCGGCAAAGGTAGCCGCCGCCAATCTCGCCTACCACCGCGACGATGCACCGGAAATCTCCGACGGGGACTATGACCTTCTTAAGCGCCAGCTTCTGGCGATAGAGGCGCGCTTTCCCGATCTGGCCGCGGCCAGCCCGACGGCAGCGGTTGGCGCGGCGCCAGGCGAAACCTTTGCAAAGGTCACGCATCGGGTGCGCATGCTCTCTTTGGAAAATGCCTTTACCGACGAGGATGTCGGCGATTTCGAAGAAAGGGTGCGTTCTTTCCTGAATCTCACACCCACTGCGCCGCTCGATTTCACCGCAGAGCCGAAGATCGACGGCCTGTCCCTGTCGCTGCGCTATGAAGGCGGGCGGCTGGTGCAGGCTGCAACCCGCGGCGATGGCGAGACGGGCGAAAATGTCACCGCCAATGCCCGCACCATCGCCGACATTCCCCAGCAACTCGACGGCGCCCCCGAGGTGATGGAGGTGCGCGGCGAAGTCTATATGGCGCATGGCGATTTCGCAGCACTGAATGCCCGTCAGGCGGCGGCGGAGGAGCGGCTCTTTGCCAATCCGCGCAATGCTGCGGCCGGATCCCTGCGCCAGCTCGATGCCAGCATCACCGCCGGCCGGCCCCTGCGCTTTTTCGCCTATAGCTGGGGGGAGCTCTCCGCACCGCTCGCCCCCCGCCAGTCGGCCGCCGTGGCGCGGCTTGCGGCCCTTGGCTTTCAGACCAATCCTTTGACCCGCGTCTGCCACAGCCTTGCCGATCTTCTAGCGGCCTACCGGCAGATCGAACAGGCGCGCGCCACCTTGGGTTATGATATCGACGGTGTTGTCTACAAGGTTGACGATCTGGTCCTGCAGGCGCGGCTCGGCTTTCGCTCGACCACGCCGCGCTGGGCCATCGCCCACAAGTTCCCCGCCGAACTGGCCTGGACCCGGCTGGAGGCGATTGACATTCAGGTGGGCCGCACCGGCGCCCTGTCGCCGGTGGCGCGTCTGGCGCCGGTCACGGTGGGCGGGGTCGTCGTGTCCAACGCCACCTTGCATAACGAAGATTACATTGCCGGGCGCGATGCCAAGGGCGGGACGATCCGTGGCGGCAAGGATATCCGTGTCGGCGACTGGGTAGAGGTTTACCGGGCCGGGGATGTCATCCCCAAGATCGCCGATGTCGACCTGACCCGGCGCCCGGCCGGCACTGTTCCTTACAGCTTTCCCGACAGATGCCCTGACTGCGGCTCTGATGCGGTGCGCGAGGAGGGCGACGCGGTGCGCCGCTGCACGGGTGGCATGATTTGCCCCGCGCAAGCCATTGAGAAATTGAAACATTTCGTCTCTCGTGGTGCCTTTGACATCGAAGGTTTGGGCGCGCGACAGATCGAGATGTTCTTTGCCGACGGCCAATTGCCGATCCGCGAACCGGCCGAGATCTTTACCCTTGCCGCGCGCGACGCGGCAAATCTGCCCAAGCTGCGCAACCGCGACGGTTTTGGCGAACGTTCCGTCGCCAACCTCTTTCAGGCGATCGAGGACCGGCGGCGCATCCCCCTGCAACGGCTGATCTTCGCGCTGGGCCTGCGCCATGTCGGCGAGGCGGCTGCCGGACTTCTGGCGCGCCATTTCCGCAGTTGGGGGGCTTTTGCCGCTGCGCTGGACAATGCAACGGTCGGTTCGGGGCCGGAGTGGGAGGATCTTCTGTCGATCGACGGGGTGGGGGCGGTCATGGCGGCCTCGCTCATCACCGCCTTTCATCAGGAAGGCGAGCGTGCCTCTATCGACAGGCTCGTGTCCGAGCTGGTGGTGGAAGAGGCAGAGGTGCGGCATGCCGCCGACAGCGCCGTGGCGGGGCTGACCCTGGTCTTTACCGGCACGCTGGAAAAAATGACCCGGGCAGAGGCCAAGGCACGCGCCGAGGAGATGGGGGCCAAGGTCGCCGGTTCGGTTTCGGCCAAGACCGATCTTGTCATTGCCGGGCCAGGCGCGGGCAGCAAGGCCAAGGAAGCCGCGCGGCTAGGCATCCGCATCATCGACGAGGATACCTGGATGGAGATGGCGGCAAGATGAGCCGCCCGGCGATCCTCTTCCCGCTCTTTGCCGGGTTGGAGATGCTGGAAGGTGTCGGCGCCAAGACCGCCAAAGCGCTTGGCCAGATGCAGGTCGAACGGCCGCGCGATCTTTTGTTTACCTTGCCCTATGCGGTGATCGACCGGCGGCTGCGCCCGACGATTCGCGATGTCATCCCGCCAGCGACGGCAACCGTGGAGGTCACGGTGGGCAGCCATATGCCCGCCCGACGCAAGGGCGGGCCGACGCGGATTTTCGTGCAGGACAGTGCGACAGAGTTTCAGCTGGTCTATTTTCACGCGCGCGGCGACTATCTGCAAAAGCTGTTGCCGACCGGTCAGCGCCGCCTCGTCTCGGGCCGGGTGGAGATTTTCGACGGTCTGGCGCAGATGGTGCATCCCGATCACGTCCTGCGCCCCGAAGAGGCGAAGGAACTGCCGGGGTTCGAGCCGGTCTATCCGCTGGTTGCCGGGGTCACGCAGCGGGTTCTTTACAAGGCGGTGCAATCCGTTCTGGCCCGGCTGCCCGGGTTGGAGGAGTGGATCGATCCCGCCCTCAAGGTCCGCGAAAAATGGCCGGACTGGCGCGGGGCGGTGCTGGCCGCCCATGCGCCCGCCGGGCTCGCGGACATCGCCGCCGAGGCCCCGGCACGGGCGCGACTGGCCTATGACGAGCTTTTCGCCCATCAGCTGACCCTGTCCCTCGCGCGCAGCGTCTTTCGACGTGGCAAGGGCAAGCCCAGCCAGGCCACGGGGCTTTTGCAAGACAGGGTTCTGGCCGCCTTGCCCTATGGCCCGACCGCCGCGCAGCGCCGGGCCATGGCGGAGATTGCCGCCGACATGGCTTCTGACCGGCGGATGAGCCGGCTTTTGCAGGGCGATGTCGGTTCCGGCAAGACGCTTGTCGCCTTCATGGCGCTTCTGGTGGCGGTCGAAGCGGGCGGGCAGGGGGTCATGATGGCCCCGACGGAAATTCTGGCGCGTCAGCATCTGGAAAGCCTGCGGCCCTTGGCCGAAAGCGCCGGTGTGGTGTTGGAGCTTTTGACCGGCCGCGACAAGGGCAGTGAACGGGCGGCAAAGCTGGCGGCACTGGCGCGCGGTGATATCCAGATTCTGGTCGGCACCCACGCGGTCTTTCAAAAGGATGTGGTCTTTGCCGATCTGCGGCTGGCCATCACCGACGAACAGCACCGCTTTGGTGTGGCGCAGCGGATGGAACTGGGCGCCAAGGGGGGCACCGCCGATGTGCTGGTGATGACCGCCACCCCCATCCCGCGTTCGCTGGCGCTTGCGCAGTTCGGCGATATGGATGTCTCGATCCTTGACGAAAAGCCGCCGGGCCGCCAGCCGGTCAAAACCGCGCTGGTGTCGGCGGGGCGCTATGAAGAGGTGGTGGGCCATCTGCGTACCGCCGTGGCCGAGGGGCGGCAGGCCTATTGGGTCTGCCCCCTGGTGGAGGAAAGCGAACTTGTCGATCTGACCTCTGCCGAACAACGCTTTGCACTTTTGCGCGCGGCGCTGGGCGAGGGGGTGGTGGGGCTGGTCCATGGCCAGATGCCCGCCGCCGAAAAGGACCGGGCCATGGCCGATTTCGTCGCGGGCCGCACCAAGGTTCTGGTGGCGACGACGGTGATCGAGGTGGGGGTAAATGTGCCCAATGCCACGATCATGGTGATCGAGCGGGCCGAGATTTTCGGGCTGGCGCAGTTGCATCAGTTGCGCGGCCGGGTCGGGCGGGGCGGCGCTGCCTCTACCTGCCTGATGATGTTCCAGCCGCCCCTGTCAGAGACGGCAGAACGCCGCCTGCAGATCCTGCGCGAGACAGAGGACGGCTTTCGCATCGCCGAAGAGGATCTGGCGATCCGTGGTGCAGGCGATTTGATCGGCACGGCGCAATCCGGCCTGCCGCGGTTCCGCATCGCCGATCTTGAACGTCAGGCGGGCCTGATGGCAACGGCGCAAAGCGACGCGCGTGCACTGTTGCAAAGCGACCCCACACTGGATAGCCCGCGCGGCAAGGCGGCAAGGACGCTTTTGTGGCTGATGGGGCAGGATGAGGCGATCAGGCTGATCTCTGTCGGGTAAATCCTCTTTTGTTCGCGAAAGTTCTTAAAATGTTCTTTACAGACTCGGAAAGTTATGAGAACAAAGGAGCAACACGAACGGAAAGGAAAGATCATGTTCCGCGAAATGAAAGAAGCCTTTGCCCGGTCTTACCCCGCCATGCTGACAGAGGCGGCGGGGCTCTTGTCCCTTGTGGCCATGCTTGTGGTCGGCCTCAATCTGCCGGAACTGATCTGATCGCCCGCCTTTTTGTGTGATCTCTGCCCTCGCGGTTAGTTATCGGGCCTGCCTGTCCCGCAGCGCCGTTTCCCCAAACGGCATTCCCCGGTTACCGCTTCCTGCCGCCGCACCCTTTTGGGCGTGGCGGCTTTTTTCTGCCATGGGTTCACCCCTTCGCGTGGCTTTCGGCAAAGGCCGCTGCCGTAGCGCGCAACACCAGAAGGATCGAGGCGTGGCGGTTCTTGTAGTCCCGCGCCGGGGTCAAGACTTCGTAGCCTTCGAACGGCGGTGCGGGCACCGGGCCGCCACTGGCCAGCATCGCCTCCAGCTCTGCCAGGGCGGCGGTTACCTCCGCCTCGCTTCGCCCGATCATCGCCGCCCCGGCAATCGCGGCAGAGGCCTGACCAAGCGCGCAGGCCCGCACATCCTGACCAAAGCCGCTGATCCTGCCGTCAGTCAGCGCCAGATCGACCGTGATGGTCGATCCGCACAAGGGCGCGCGGCAACTGGCGCTGGCTGTCGGTTGGTCAAGCCGGGCCAGATGCGGTATGTCGGCGGCAAGGGCCAAAATCCGCTGCGAATATAGCTTGATCAGGTCCGTATCGCTCATTTGCGCCCCACAAGGTTTCCGCCTAGAGATAGGGGCCAGGCCCGCAAATGCAAAGGGAAGAAACGATGTTTGACGCCAAAGCACTGCGCTACAATGCCGATGGGCTTATCCCGGCGATCGCGCAGGAGCACCAGACCGGCACAGTGCTGATGATGGCCTGGATGAATGCTGAAACGGTGGCGGAGACGCTGCGCACAGGGCAGGTCACCTATTGGTCACGCTCGCGGCAAAGCCGCTGGGCCAAGGGCGAAAGTTCGGGCCATGTGCAGCGGCTGGTGGAAATGCGCATCGACTGCGACCGGGACTGTTTGCTTTTGCTGGTCGATCAGAGCGGGCCCGCCTGCCATACCTTGCGCAAAAGCTGCTTTTACACCGCCGTCCGGGCCGGCGAAGAGCAAGAGATTCTGGCGCCAGAGGACTGATTCCGCCCCGCTGCCATTGCACCCTATAGTTAGGTTGGCATATAGTGGCCACCAACTAGATTTAGCAAAAGAAAAGGGCGGGCAGTCCCATGGCAGACGAACCGGAAACCCCCGAAAACGAAGAAGAAACCGTGGTGCGGATGTTCCACGATGGACCCACGATGGCCATCGAGCAGGAGATGCGCACCGCCTATCTCGATTATGCGATGAGCGTGATCGTCAGCCGTGCCATTCCCGACCTGCGTGACGGGCTGAAACCGGTACATCGCCGCATCCTTTATGCCATGTATGAAACCGGTAACAGCCACGATAAACCCTATCGCAAATCGGCCCGCCCGGTGGGCGATGTCATGGGTAAATATCACCCCCATGGCGACGCCGCGATCTATGACGCTCTGGTCAGGATGGCGCAGGATTTCTCCATGTCGCTGCCGCTATTGGACGGGCAGGGCAACTTCGGCTCCATGGACGGCGATAACCCTGCCGCCATGCGCTATACCGAGGTGCGGATGGACAAGCCCGCCGCCAGCCTTCTGGCCGATATCGAAAAGGATACGGTCGATTTTCAGGACAATTACGATGGCAAGGACCGCGAACCCACGGTGCTGCCGGCGCGCTATCCCAATATGCTGGTCAACGGCGCGGGCGGTATTGCCGTTGGTATGGCCACCAACATCCCGCCCCACAACCTCGGCGAGGTGATTGCGGCCACCTTGGCGCTGATCGAAAACCCCGATCTGACCAGCGAAGATCTGATCGACTATGTTCCCGCCCCGGATTTCCCTACCGGCGGCATCATCCTTGGCCGTTCCGGCGCGCGCAAAGCCTATCTGGAGGGGCGGGGTTCGGTCGTGATCCGCGCCAAGACCCGGATCGAGGAGATACGCAAGGACCGTTATGCCATCGTCGTCGATGAGATCCCCTTTCAGGTCAACAAATCCACCATGATCGAGAAAATCGCCGAGCTGGTCCGCGACAAGCGGATCGAGGGCGTCGCGCATGTGCAGGATGAGAGTGACCGGGTTGGCGTGCGTGTGGTGGTCGAGTTGAAGCGCGACGCGACGCCGGAGGTTGTTCTGAACCAGCTTTTCCGATTCACTCCGCTGCAGACCTCTTTCGGCTGCAATATGCTCGCCTTGAACGGCGGGCGGCCGGAACAGCTGACCTTGCGCGATTTTCTTAAGTATTTCATCAGCTTCCGCGAAGAAGTTGTCGCGCGCCGCACGGCTTTTGAGCTGCGCAAGGCCCGCGAACGCAGCCATATCCTTTGCGGTCTTGCCGTCGCTGTATCCAATGTGGACGAGGTGGTCGCGACTATCCGCTCCTCCGCCGACCCGGCAGAGGCGCGCGAACGGTTGATGAGCCGCCGCTGGCCCGCCCATGACATCGTTGAATATATCCGCCTGATCGACGACCCGACCCATCCGGTGAACGAGGATGGCACCTATAACCTGTCGGAGCTGCAGGCCCGCGCAATCCTTGATCTGCGGCTGCAGCGGTTGACAGCTCTTGGTGTCAAGGAGGTTACCGACGAACTGGAAGAGTTGGCAGCCAAGATACGGGATTATCTGGATATTCTGGCATCGCGCGAACGGATCATGGCGATCATTTCGGCCGAATTGACCGAGGTGCGCGACGCCTTTGCCGTGCCGCGCCGGACAGAGATCGTCGATTGGGCCGGCGATATGGACGATGAGGATCTGATCGAGCGAGAGGATATGGTCGTCACCATCACCTCTGGCGGCTATATCAAACGGACACCGCTGGCCGACTTCCGCGCGCAGCGGCGGGGCGGCAAGGGCCTGTCGTCGATGCAGACCAAGGAAGACGATGTGGTCACGACGCTTTTCGTGGCCAATACCCATACGCAGCTTTTGTTCTTCACCACCGACGGCATGGTCTACAAGCTGAAATGCTGGCGGCTGCCGCTGACCGGCCGCAATGCCAAGGGCAAGGCGATCATCAATATCCTGCCGATCGATCAGGGTGTGTCGATCGCCGCGCTGATGCCTGTTGATGTGCCGGACGAAGAATGGGACAGCCTGCAGATCTTCTTCGCCACCTCCGAGGGCGATGTGCGCCAGAATGCTCTGTCGGATTTCACCAATGTCATGCGCAACGGCAAGATCGCCATGAAACTGCCCGATGGGGTCAGTCTGGTGAATGCGCGTATCTGCGATGAAAATGACGATATCATGCTGGTCACCGCCATGGGCAGGGCGATCCGTTTCCCCACCACCGAGGTACGCGTCTTCAAGGGTCGTGATTCGACCGGTGTGCGCGGCATTCGACTGGCGGCGGGCGATCGCGTCGTCTCCATGTCGGTCATTCGCCACTTCGAGGCAGAGGCAGCCGAACGTGCCGCCTATCTCAAGATGCGCCGTCAGGCGGCCGGTGTGCCTGACGATGCCGAGCTGGACGAGGATGAAGAGACGGCAGAGGCGGGGCAGCTTTCAGCCGAACGTTATGAAGAGATGAAACAGGCCGAGGATCTGATCCTGACGATCAATATGCGCGGCCACGGCAAAATCTCTTCCAGCCACGATTATCCCGTGCGCGGGCGCGGTGGCCAGGGCGTCATGGCCATGGACAAGGCCATGCGCGGCGGCAAGCTCGTCGCCTCTTTCCCCGTCGATCTTGAGGATCAGGTGATGCTGGCCACCTCTACCGGCCAGTCAATCCGTTGCCCGGTGGAGGGGATTTCCTTCCGCTCCCGTTCTGCCGGGGGGGTCCGGGTCTTTGACACGGCTGCCGACGAACAGGTTGTCTCCGTCGCCCGTATCGCCAGCGAGGGCGATGACGATGGGGAGGAGGCGGAGGCCTAACCGTCTGTAAAGTAAAGACTAAATGTCGGCCGCCACCCAGCGGCCGATTTTTTTTTACCAAAATTCGCGAATATGGCCGGATTGACACAATCTCAACCAACTGGTGCCAGACTCACCCCTGAATACTTGGATCAACGGATTACAGGGGCCGCTGGGTGCGGCGGCGCCTCCTAGACGAGAAAAGGGTACGGCAATGGCTTATTTGGATCTGGTTTCCGGTTCTGACAGCGCAAAAGAGCAGTCGAGCGCGTTCCAACGGTGGATTACGGCCCTGTTTGCGCCGCGTGTCCCGACACCGCCTGCGCGCAAATTGGCCGGCCCGCTGCCGGGTGACCTGCGGGCGCAGGGCTACCTTGCCGATCTTGATATCGAGGTTGGCTTCTAAGCCAGTTCACCAGTTCCGGCGCTTTCGGGCGCAAGAAAAGGGCGCCAGTGGCGCCCTTTGTCGTCTATAGCGTCCCCGTCATTCCCCCGGCAGGTAGGAAAAGCTGTTGCGGCTGCCAAATAGGCCGCCACTGCCGAATTTGTAGCCCACCGTCAGCCCCAGCGCGTTGGCGTTATTGCCGGGCCGGTTAATGTGGGTCGCCTCCAGCCCGAGGTTGAGGTTGCTGGCCAGTGTATAGTTCAGCCCGACCGAGAGGCGGGTCCGCTCCAACGCGCCACCGGAAGAAAAAAGGGCGGCGTTCAAACTACTGCTGTCCGACAGCCCATAGGCGGCCTCCAGCCCGAAACCGGTGAAGGCAAAGGGCGCGCTCGCCTCGCTCTGGCGCACCAGATAGCCTTCGATCAACAGGGGCTGACCGCCGGTCTGGCCGAAATCATGCTGCAACTCGATCCCGTAATTGGTCAGATGCCGCCCGCCCATCCAGTTTTCCAGCCCGGCAAGGCCGCCGATGCGCGTGCCGCTGTCCAGCTCCATCCCAAGATGCGCGCCCCAGAAACCGGCATGACCGACCGAGGCCGTCTGCCGCAAGCCACCGACATCGCCCTGAATGAAAAGGCCGTTCGACAGGGCAAGAACCGCGCTGCCTTGCAAGGCTGTGGTGTTGTAGGATGACTTGATCACATGATCGAAACTCAGCGCGCCGCCGGTAAATTCCGCCGCAGCCGACGTGGCGATAAATCCAGACGCGAGAACGCCTGCAATCAGCTTTTTACCCATAACCTGCCTCTTTGTTATTTTTGGGAACTTTCGCAAATTCCGACCCTAAATGCAATCATTGATAGAAGATTTTGTGGCTGACCCGATCGACAAGGGCAGGGGTTGTGGGTGACGCGGTTTTCACCCCGGTGGCCTTTTCACCGGCCGAAAAAGCGCCTAGAGGATGGGCATGAGCGACAGACTTCATATCGTCGGCGGCGGTATGGCCGGGGCCGAAGCCGCCTGGCAGGCGGCCCGGCTGGGCGTGCCGGTTACCCTTTACGAAATGCGCCCCCATGTCGGCACCTTTGCCCACCGCACTGGCAATCTGGCTGAAATGGTCTGCTCAAACTCCTTCCGCTCGGACGATGATGAACGCAATGCTGTGGGGCTATTGCATTGGGAAATGCGCGCGGCGGGCGGTCTGATCATGGAAATGGCCAATCGCCACCGGCTGCCCGCTGGCGGTGCCCTGGCCGTCGATCGGGAGGCTTTTGCCGCGAGCGTCACCGAAGTGCTGCGCGGTCACCCGCTGATAACCATTGAAAACAAGGAAGTTAGCGCGCTTCCGTCATCCGGAAACTGGATTTTCGCCACCGGCCCCCTGACCTCTGGCCCCCTGGCGACGGCGATCCAGGCCGAAACCGGCGCCGAGGCGCTGGCCTTTTTCGATGCCATCGCGCCCATCGTCTATGCCGAAAGCGTCGATATGTCAGTGGCCTGGATGCAGTCGCGTTATGACAAGGGCGAGACAGAGGCGGACAGGACCGCCTATATGAACTGCCCGATGGACAAGACCCAGTACGAGGCCTTTATCGACGCGCTGCTGGCGGCGGAAAAGACCGAGTTTCATGCGGGCGAGACGGCGGGCTATTTCGACGGTTGCCTGCCGATAGAGGTCATGGCGGAACGGGGGCGAGAGACCTTGCGTTTTGGCCCGATGAAGCCGATTGGCCTGACCAACGCCCACCGGCCAGAGGTCAAGCCCTATGCCGTGGTGCAATTGCGCCGCGACAATGCGCTTGGCACACTTTTTAATATCGTCGGTTTCCAAACCAAGATGAAGTATGGTGCGCAAATCTCTGTTCTAAAAATGATTCCTGGGTTAGAGAATGCCTCTTTTGCCCGTCTTGGCGGCATTCACCGCAATACGTTCCTGAATTCGCCGACCCTTCTTGACGGGCAGATGCGCTTACGGTCGCGACCGAACATCCGCTTTGCCTGGCAGATAACCGTGGTCGAAGGCTATGTCGAAAGTGCCGCGATGGGGCTTTTGGTTGGCAGGCTTGCAGCGGCGGAACTGGTCGGGCAGCCATTGGCGCCACCCCCGGCGGACACGGCCCTTGGCGCTCTGGTGACGCATGTGACGGGGGGCGCCGATGCCAAAACCTTCCAGCCGATGAATGTCAATTTCGGCCTATTCCCACCCATCGACGCCAAGGGCGGCCGGCGCGGGCGCAAGGACCGTTACAAGGCCTATACGGACCGGGCAAAAAGCTCTTTTTCCGAATGGCTTGACGGCCAAAGCTGATGCGCACCCGCTTTGCGCCATCGCCGACCGGTCCCCTGCATCTTGGCCATGCCTATTCGGCCATTCTCGCCCACGACATGGCGCTTCGTGCAGGCGGTGAATTCCTTCTCCGCATCGAGGATATCGATCAGTCCCGCGCCCGGCCCGAATGGGAGGAATTGATCTATGAAGATCTCAGCTGGCTCGGCCTTGCTTGGGAAAGTCCGGTGATGCGCCAGTCCGACCGCCTGCCCGTCTACCGCGATACCCTGACATCGCTCTGGAACAGTGAAGCGGTCTTCGCCTGCACCTGCAACCGCCGTGACATCCTCGCCGCCGCTGCTGCCCCGAACGAGGGCGAACCACAATTCGGCCCTGACGGTATCGTTTATGCGGGCACGTGCCGGGGGCGCCGGTCGGATCACGGACAGCGCCCGATCCCGGACAATGCGGCCTTGCGGCTCGATATGGGCTACGCCGCCCGCGCCGTTGGCGATCCCCGTGCCGGCGGTGCTGTCGTGACCTTCCAGGAGACGGGGCGCGGCCCGGGGGGTGAAACTGGCTTCATCGACATGACGACCCGCCAGCTAACCGACGACATCGGCGATGTCGTTCTTGCCCGGCGCGACATGGGCACCTCTTATCACCTCTCCGTCGTCATTGACGACGCCGAACAGGGCATCACCCATGTCACCCGGGGGCAGGACCTGTTCGAAGCGACGAAGATCCATGTTGTCCTGCAACGCCTTCTCGGTCTGCAGACGCCCGTCTATCACCACCACGCCTTGATCCGCGACGAACAGGGCAAGCGGCTTGCCAAGCGCGACGATGCCCGCGCCATCCGTACCTACCGGGAGGAGGGCGCGACACCCGCCGACATCCGGCGCATGGTCGGCCTTGCCTGAGCTTGCTGGCGAGGGGTCAGGCCGCCTCTGCTGCCTTCTTGCGCAAGAGCATGCCAAAAAGGTCGCGCGGTTCGTCCGGATCGGCGATCATGTCGAGCGGGGCGCTGAACTGTAACGAGGCGGGTTGGCGCGCCAGTTCGCTGCGAATGTAGCGCATGGCGGAAAAATCCTCGATCGCGAAGCCGACGGAATCGAAAAGCGTGATGGATTTTTCGCTGCGCCGCCCCTCTGCGCTGCCCGCCATCACTTGCCACAGTTCGGTCACCGGATGGTCGCCGGGCAACTGTTGAATCTCGCCCTCGATCCGCGTCTGCGGCGGATATTCGACGAATATGTCGGAACGGAGCAGAATATCGCGGTGCAATTCGGTCTTGCCCGGGCAGTCGCCGCCAACCGCGTTGATATGGACGCCACTGCCAACCATATTGTCTGTCAGGATCGTGGCATATTGCTTGTCCGCCGTGACGGTGGTGATGATTTCCGCGCCCAAGATCGCCTCTTCCGCCGATTTGCAGAAGGTCAGATTCAGCCCGTAACTGCTTAGATTTTCGATACATTTCTGGGTTGCGGCTGGGTCGATATCGTAAAGCCGCACCTCCTTGATGCCGCAAAGGGCGCCGAAGGCCAGCGCCTGAAACTCCGCCTGGGCGCCATTGCCGATCAGCGCCATCGTCCGGGCATTCTTTGGCGCCAGCCATTTGGCTGCAAGGGCCGACATGGCAGCCGTGCGCAGGGCGGTCAGCAGCGTCATCTCTGTCAAAAGCAGGGGATAGCCGGTCGAGACATCAGCCAGAAGGCCAAAGGCGGTCACGGTTTGCAGACCCTTGCGCGTGTTCGACGGATGGCCGTTCACATATTTGAACCCATAGATTTCCCCGTCGGACGTCGGCATCAATTCGATTACGCCGACATCGGAATGGGACGCCACACGCGGGGTCTTGTCAAAAAGCGGCCAACGTTTGAAATCCGCCTCTATCTCGGCGGCGATATTGGTGATCACCTGTTCGATACCTATGTGAAGAACAAGGCGCATCATATTGTCAACGCTTACAAAAGGGACGATGTTAAGTTTTGACATCTCAGTAGCTCCGCGTCGGGCGGTCAAAGACCTTGCGACCCATAAGTGAACCGGTCAGATCGACCATCAGCTTGGCGGTCATGCCGCGCTCATCAAGAAAAGGGTTCAGCTCGACCAGATCGAGAGAGGTGACAAGCCCGCTTTCATGCAACAGTTCCATCACCAGATGCGCCTCGCGAAAGGTGGCGCCCCCGGGCACGGTGGTGCCAACGGCCGGGGCGATGGACGGGTCGAGAAAATCCACATCCAGAGAGACATGAAGCATGCCGCCCGCCTCTGCCACCCGGTCAAGGAAGGCGCGCAGCGGCGCGATGATGCCCCGTTCGTCCAGCACCCGCATGTCGCAGATATTGATATCGGTCCGCAGCAGCGCCGCATGTTCCGGCGGATCGACGGAACGGATCCCGTAAAGGCAGATACGATCTTCGGGAACCGGATCGGGGAAGGGGGGGAAGCATTCAAAACCCTGATGGCCGGCGATATAGGCAACCGGCGTGCCATGCAGATTGCCAGACTGGGTGCTGGCGGGCGTGTGGATATCGGAATGGGCGTCAAGCCACAGCACATAAAGCGGCCGTTTGACCGCCTTGGCATATTCCGCCGCCCCGGCGACAGAGCCAAGCGACAAGGAGTGATCGCCGCCGAGCAGGATCGGCATTGTCTGCGCCTCCAGTGCGCGGCGGGCCTGGTCGCGCAGGCTCAGGGTCCAGCCCACCACCTCTGCCAGCGAATGGACGGCTGGGTTGGGGCAGCTTACCTCCTGCCCCGGCAGCGCTGCGGCATCGCCCCAATCCGTCACCTCATGGCCAAGCTGTCGAATGGATTGCGCCAGCCCGGCCACCCGATAGGCGGCAGGCCCCATCATGCAGCCTGCACGCTTTTGGCCCGCGTCAGTGGGCGCGCCGATCAGTGTGATTGGTTTTTTCATTGGGGGCCCCTTTGTTTCCCAGCAGAATCCATGCAATTTGTGCTGGTATCCAGAAGAGATTTGAGCAAAATGTTATCGAATTTACCAAAAAGGCGGAAAATATGAGCGATTTGGATGGTCTTGATCAACGGTTGATTGCTGAATTGCGCCGCGACGGCCGGGCGGGCCATTCGACGCTGGCGGATCGGCTGGGGACGGCGCGCGCCACGGTCAGGGCGCGGCTCGAACGGTTGCAGGCGCGCGGAGAGATTGTCGGCTATACGGTGCTGACCCGTTCCGACGTTCAGGTGGCCCCGGTGCGCGGCCTGATGATGATCGCCATCGAGGGGCGCGGCACCGAAAGGATCATGGCGCGCATGGCTGGCCTGCCAGAGGTTCTGGCGCTTCATTCGACCAATGGCCGCTGGGATGTTATCGCCGAACTGGGTGCTCAGACGCTGGAGGCGCTCGACCGGGTCTTGATGACCATTCGCGGCTACGAGGGGGTTCTGGCCAGCGAAACCTCCTTGCTGCTCTCGACCCGGCGGGCAGGGCGGCGATCGCCGGGCTAGGCCAAGACCAAACGCTTCTATTTGCGTGAAAATCCTGTAAACTCATCCTTGTCAATCAAGGGGGTGGGGATGGCCAGGCAGGCGCTGACGGGTACGCGGATTCGCGACAGGCGGCTGCTTTTGGGCCTCAAGCAAAGCGATCTGGCCCGCCAGGTCGGTGTTTCACCCGCCTATCTGAACCTTCTCGAGCATAACCGCCGCCGCGTCGGGGCAGAGCTTTTGGCGTCTTTGGCGCGGGTTCTCAAGGTTGATGGCGCGACCTTGGCCGAAGGCTCCGAAGGAGTATTGTTCGACATGCTGAGGGAGGCGGCGACCATTACCGACGCGGGCGTGGTGCCAGAGGTTGACCGACTGGAAGAGCTTGTCGGGCGGTTTCCCGGCTGGGCGGCGCTGTTGGCGGCACGCCATAGTCAGGTGACGGATCTGTCGGCCATGGTGGAGCGATTGTCCGACGGGATGGCGCAAGACCCCTTTCTTGCCGCCTCGCTGCATGAGGTTCTGTCGGCCATCACCTCTGTCCGCTCCACCTCTGCCATCCTGACAGAGACAGAGGATATAGAGCCGGAATGGCAGGCGCGGTTTCACCGGAATATCCATGATGACAGTGTGCGCCTGTCGCATGTGGCGGCGGCGCTGGTCGCATGGCTGGAACAGTCCCGCGCGCCAGAGGCAGGGTTGGCCGCGCCACAGGAGGAACTGGAACGCTGGCTTGCAGCCCGCGGCTGGTTCCTGCCGGAGCTGGAGGGGCGCAAGGGCGCATCGCCCGACAGTATTCTCGATGCCGAAGCGGCGGTCTGGTCGGCGGCGGGTCGCGATCTGGCCTTGGCCTATCTCGACCAATATCGCGCCGATGCTGTCGCCTTGCCAATCCACCCTTTGCGCGCCGCTCTGGCCCGGTCCACCGACCCGACGATTCTGGCGCGGCGGCTGGAACGGCCCCTGCCGCTGGTTCTGCGGCGCATGGCCTGCCTGACAGAGGCGGATTTGCCCGGCGTCGGTCTTGTGGTCTGCGATGGCACCGGCGCCCTTGGTTTTCGCCGCCCTGCACCTGGCTTTCCGCTGCCCCGGCTTGGGGCGGCCTGCGGTCTCTGGCCACTTTTTGAGGCCTTGGGTCAGCCAATGACCCCGGTGCGGCGGCATCTGTCGGTGGCGCGCGGCGGGGCGCGGGCGCATTTCGTCGCCTACGGATGGTGCGAACGCCACTGGCCTTCCGGCTTTGATGGCCCTCCAGTGGCAGAGGCGCAGATGTTGATCCTGCCCGCCGCTGCGGCAGAGGCGGCGAGCGCGGTCGGCGGTTCCTGCCGGACCTGTGCCGAAGGTGCCTGTCTTGCGCGGCGCGAGGCGTCGATCATTCTTTAAGAAGATTTGCCAAGGGGCCAATTCACCGGCATTCTGTCAGCTGCCGCCATGTCTGCGCGCCGGTCATGCGGCGAAGGAGTGCCATTTGCGTATTATGTTGATCGAGGATGAGGCGAATATCGCCGAGGCGATCCGCTTTTTGCTGGAGCGGCAAGGGTGGGCTGTATCCCATTGTACCGACGGTACCAGTGCGATCGCCGCGGTCACAGCGTTTCATCCCGACATTCTGATTCTTGATGTGATGCTGCCCGGCCGTTCCGGCTATGAGATCCTTGACGAATTGCGCAATGAGACGCGCTTTTCGAACCTGCCGATCCTGATCCTCAGCGCCCGCGGGCAGGAGACGGAGCGCAGCGCCGCACTGGCGCGCGGGGCCAACATGTTCATGACCAAACCTTTCGCCAATGCCGAACTGCTCGACGCCGTGCGGCAACTGGCGCGGAACTAGCCTGTGCGGACGCCGGAACCCCTGGCCCCGCCGCCGCCCGACGACCGGGCAGCGCCGGCAGGGGCGCCGCCCGACCAGGTCCTGCCAGCCGCCAGTCTTTCTAACCCCGTCCTGCCCGCCGCTTCAGCATCTGCCCCCGCCCCCGCGGCGGCCCCGGTCAGACGTGGCGGCGGCCGGTCGCCACGGCGCAATCTGGCCGATGTGGCGCGCGCATTGCCACTGCTTGGGCTGGCGCTCTTCTTTCTGCCGCTTTTGTGGTCGCCAGCCGATACGGCCCGGCCAGACACCGCCTACGGCGGCCTTTACCTTTTTGCGGTCTGGGCGGGGCTGGTCGTCGGGGCCTTTCTTTTGTCACGCGGGCTGATGCAGGACAGCGACACCACTGAGGGTCCGAAAGGCAGCGATGGCGGAGGGGCGGTCTGATGGTGTCCTTCAACCTTCTGGTCGCGGTCTCCTTGCTTTATGTGATGCTGCTGTTTCTGGTGGCCTTCTGGGCCGACCGGCGGGCCGACCGGCATCGCACCGGCCTTCTCCATTCGCCGCTGATCTATACCCTGTCGCTGTC
>JBARVM010000389.1:0-2112 GCA_049646265.1 Paracoccaceae bacterium | reverse complement strand
GTCCCAAGCCACGGCAAAGAGATCCCGCTTGCACCTCTAGTTGCTTGAGGTGTTAGCGAACTCTCAGGCTTATCGCGTCGACTGGCGGGCGTTGGCGCATAATTCAATCTGGCGAAAGAGAGCAGGGCCCATGTTCGAAATTTCTGGCGTCGGGGTCCTCGCGGCCTTCTTGGGAGGGGCTCTGTCATTCCTGTCCCCGTGCGTACTGCCGCTCGCTCCTGGCTATGTGTCCTACATAGCAGGGCAACCACCGCCAAGTTCGCGCGAAAAAGCACAGATGAGAACTCGCCTGCATAGCCTGCTCTTGAGCCTGTACTTCGTCATGGGCTTTTCGACCGTATTTATCTCATTGGGTGCAGGTGCCAGCCTTCTCGGTGGCTTGCTTTTGCAATGGAAGTACGAGCTCGGTATTGTCGGCGGTGCGCTTATCATAGTGTTTGGATTGGTCATGACCGGGCTCATACGGCTAGGCATCCTGCTCCGTGACACGCGATTCACATTTGATGCAAAAGGTGGAAATCCTCTCGGGGCCTATTTGCTTGGACTGGCTTTTGCTTTCGGCTGGACGCCTTGCATTGGGCCGGTTCTGGGGTCGATCTTGACGGTGAGTGCTGCCTCGGGCGCAGATGGAATAGCTCTTTTGACTGTGTATTCTGCCGGTCTCGGCGTCCCGTTCCTATTGCTCGCAGCTTTCACGAATGAACTGACTGAACGAATAAGGCGTCTTGGTCGTGCAAGTCTCTGGCTTCATCGGGTAGCGGGCGTTGTCATGATCGCCATGGGCTTCGCCGTAATGACCGGGCAAATTACGGGTATTGCCTTCTGGCTGCTGGAGACCTTTCCTGTTTTGGGAACGATCGGCTGAGTGTCAGCCCAAGAGTACTGTCGACAGCAGGTTCACGTTCAGCACAATGATCAGGGCGGCGATCAACCAGCAAAGGCCGGTCAGCCAGCTGGGGGCAACCATTTCGCCCATCTTGGCGCGGCTGGCGGTGAACATCACAAAAGGCACGATGGCGAAGGGAAGCTGGAACGACAGCACCACCTGGCTCAGGATCAAAAGCTCCCCCACACCACCGCTGCCGTAGAGCAGGATCACGAAGATCGCCGGGATGATGGCAAGGCCCCGTGTGATCAGGCGCCGCGCCCAAGGCGCGATGCGCAGGTTGATGAAACCTTCCATCACGATCTGCCGGCCATGGTAGCGGTTACAGTGGAGTTCAGCCCCGCGCACAAGAGCGCCACGCCGAACAGGACCGGCGCGAGCGACGAACCGAGCAAGGGCTCCAGCAACAGATGCGCCTTGTCAATTTCGGCTACGTCGTTTTGCCCCACCGTGTAGAAGGCAGCAGCGGCCAGGATCAGGATCGATGCATTGATCGTCAGCGCGAACATCAGGGCGATGGTGCTGTCCCAAGTCGCCAACCGCAGCGCCTCGCGCTTCGAGGGCAGATCAAGGCCAAAGGCGCGGGTCTGCACGATGCCGGAATGCAGATACAGATTGTGCGGCATGACCGTCGCCCCGATGATGCCAAGTGCGAGGTAGAGCATCGTCGGGTTGTTGAAGATCTCGCGGCTGGGGGCAAAGCCTGCGATGACCTCGCCCCAGACCGGATCGGCCTGCGCGATCAGCACGACAAAGCATGCGGCGATCAGCGCCATTAGCGAGATGATCAGCGCCTCGATCCAGCGAAAGCCCTTGTTCTGTAGCCACAATATCAGGAACACGTCGGCGGCGGTGATGAAGATGCCGATTTCCAGCGGAATGCCGAACAAGAGGTTCAGGCCGATGGCTGTCCCGATCACCTCGGCCAGGTCGGTGGCGATGATCGCCAGTTCGGCAAATATCCAGAGTGGGATCGACATCCATTTCGGGAACGCATCGCGGCAGGCTTGCGCCAGATCGCGGCCCGAGGCGACAGCCAGCCGGGCGCACAGCGACTGCAGCAGGATCGCCATGATGTTCGACAGTAGCGCGACGAACAGCAGCGTATAGCCGAAGGCCGCACCACCCGCGAGCGAGGTCGCCCAGTTGCCGGGATCCATATAGCCCACTGCCACCAGATAGCCGGGACCAATGAAGGCGAGGAACCGGCGGAACCGGCTGGTGCC
>JBARVM010000388.1:0-2137 GCA_049646265.1 Paracoccaceae bacterium | reverse complement strand
GGCCGGATGGCGCGGGCAAGCTGATGTCTTGTCCCCCCGCCTCTTTGCGCCGGATTGCCGAGGCGCGGCCCAAGGATGCCGCCACCTTGGCCCGCATTTCCGGCATCACCGGCGAAAAACTTGACCGATTTGGAGCAGCCTTTCTCGAGGCGATCGCCGACGGCTGACATCCGCCGCTGGCCACCCTTCAGACAACGTTGTCACCCCTTGGGACAGGCGGTCGCGCACCTTTCGGTTGGTAAGTCACGACTTTTTCCATTATTTCCGGCTTTTTCAAAGGCTTGGTCAAATAGTGATCTAGGCCTGCGGCGAGAATACTGTCGCTGTCGCCGTCCATCGCATGGGCGGTAAGGGCGACAATGGGCACATGATCGCCGCGACCTGCCTCTGCCTCTGCGGTGCGGATGGCACGCGTTGCTTCGCGACCGTCCACGACCGGCATGGAAATATCCATGAAAATCAGATCCGGGCGAAAGTTTCGCCATTCTTCCACAGCCTCGCAGCCGTTCTTGGCAAATCGCAGGTCGATGTCGAAATCACGGACCATCTTTTGAAAAACAAGGCGATTGGTACTGTTGTCCTCGGCCGCCAGAACCCGCATTTGTCGCAGCTCGACCTCCGAGCGCAGAGTTTCATCAGGCGCCTCAACCTTTGCCGGGGCAGGGATGGCCGACAGATTCTGCAAACGCCGGAACAGATCACCCCGTAGGATCGGTTTTTGCAACAGGCCCTGCACCAGCCCGGCTGGCAGGCGGACCGACAGCGGCGCGGCGCTGCTCAACAAGATCGGGCCCAGATAGCCCGCCCCGCGCAGCTCTGCCGCAAGGCTGGCGCCGTCGGCAGCGGCAGTATCCTGATCAGCAAGGATCAGATCGGCGGTAATGCCGCCTTTCAAAGCTTGCGTCACCTCTGCGGCGTTGCGAAAGGCCTGCACGGACTGGCCAAGCGCCCGCAACTGACGCGCCAGAATCTCGCGTGGAACCGTAGATTCATCGATGACAATCGTATTTTTAGCTGTGATGGGCCGGTCTTCCAACTCATTCGGGACGGGTTCGGCAGCGGGCAATGTCAGTTTGAACCCAAAACAGGACCCTTTGCCCAACTCACTATCCACCCAGATCTCGCCATTCATCAGTTCGATCAGCTGCTGCGTGATGGCCAGCCCCAGACCGGTTCCTTCGAACTTGCGGTTTGACTGGTCCTCTACCTGATTGAACTCGCCAAAGATGTGATCAACATATTCTGGAGCGATGCCGATGCCCGTGTCTTCGACCGTGACATGCAGCTCGAAACTTTTGTCATGAAAGGGCAGGCCGACGACGCGGGCCAGAACATGGCCACTGTGGGTGAACTTGACCGCATTGCCAATGAGGTTGGTCAGGATCTGCCGCATACGGCCAGGATCGACGACAAAACGCGTGGGCAAGAACAGGTCGAAGTCTAGGATCAGGTTGAGGTCCTTTTCTCGGGCCTTGGGCTGCAGCAGCAACATGACCTCATGCAGGCAACGTTCCAGGTCGAAAGGTTCAGGATAAAGGCGCAGCTTGTCCGCCTCTGCCTTCGAATAGTCGAGCACATCGTTGATAATGGTCAAAAGCGCCTCACCCGAGGATTTTATCGTCTCGGTGAAAAGGCGCTGTTCCTCGCTCAGTTCGGTTTCGCACAAAAGATCCGCCATGCCGACGACTCCGTTCATCGGTGTGCGAATCTCATGACTCATATTGGCAAGGAAGGCCGACTTGGCGCGGTTCGCCGCCTCTGCGCGGCTGCGCGCCTCAACCAGTTCCGCCTCGCGCGCGATCATGTCGCTGATGTCGATGGTCAGGCAGACGAAATCGCCAAAGTCGCCACGCCGGTCGACGAATTTCAGATGCCTGCCATCCGTCAACTTGACGACCCGCGCCGGAATTTCGGGCCGCATCTGCCGGGCGATCATCTCGTTGTGCCAATCGTATTTGTCAGCCCCTTCGAGGTCGACAATCCCATGTTCGGCCATCAGCTTGATGATCTCTTCATAGGTCTGGCCAGCCTGCAGGGTGCAGCGGTCGGCAAACATCGCGACATAGGCGCCATTTGCAATGATCAGCCGCATGTCTGCGTCAAAGACGGCAAAACCGTCTTCCAGCGTCTCCAAGGC
>JBARVM010000387.1:0-2487 GCA_049646265.1 Paracoccaceae bacterium | reverse complement strand
GATATGGCGCTTGACCCCGGTATCGGCAATTGCGGCAAGGCGGGCCAATGGGTGCCGGTCGGCGTTGGCCAGCCCAGCTTGCTGATCGGCGGGCTGACTGTCGGCGGATCCGCCGCGTGAACGCTTTTCGCCCGCCGCCCGCTGGCTCGCGGCAGGAGGTACCGCTCGACCAGGCACGTGCTTAGCCCGGAGGTTCCTGGCGCCTGAGGCGCAGAAAAAACTCCGGGCCGGAAAGTTCATGCGAATCGTAACACTTAATTAACCTTAAGGTTGCAGATTACCCTTGCGATTGAGGCGAAGACACGAGGGTTAAAGGTTTGTTTTCTTACCCCACCCCCTTAACCCCACCCACCCCGGAAGACGACAAGCTGTCGTGGCTCCGCCTCATTCGCTCCCACCGGGTTGGGGCCACCACATTCCACCGATTGCTGACTGAATATGGCTCTGCGCCAGCAGCCCTGCAGGCCCTGCCGGAGATTGCTCGCGCCGCCGGTGTTGCCAAATATACCGCTTGCCCCGAAGCCGTCGCTCTTGCCGAGATGCGGGCGGCGCGCAAGCTTGGGGCGCGGATGATCTGCAAGGGCGATGGCGACTATCCTGCCCTTCTTGCCGAAATTTCCGATGCGCCGCCGCTCTTATGGGCCATTGGCGAGATGGCCTGCCTCAAGCGGCCCATGGTGGCGCTGGTCGGGGCGCGGAATGCCTCCTCCCTTGGAACAAGGATGGCGCGCAAACTGGCGGAGGGGCTGGCGGCGGCCGGGCTGACGGTTGTGTCGGGCCTTGCACGCGGTGTCGACACAGAGGCGCATCGCGCCACGCTGGCAGCCGGGTCCGTCGCGGTTCTGGCGGGCGGGGTCGATGTGGTCTATCCGACAGAAAATGGCGCGCTGGCCGGGCGGCTGGTGGAAACCGGGCTCCTGGTTTCCGAGCAGCCCATGGGTCTTGCACCTCTCGCCCGGCATTTTCCGGCCCGTAACCGCATCATATCCGGCCTGTGCCGCGCCGTGGTGGTGGTCGAGGCGGCGGCGCAGTCGGGCAGCCTGATCACCGCCAAATGCGCGCTGGATCAAGGGCGGGAGGTACTGGCGGTGCCGGGCCATCCGTTCGACGCGCGCGCCTCGGGCTGCAATATGCTGATCCGCGACGGCGCGCAGTTGGTCCGCGGGGCCGAGGATGTTCTGGCCGCGCTGGACCTGGCTGCCGGCACCTTGCCCATGGCTGAAGCGCAGGCGGAAGAACCACGCGCCCCGGCGCCTGAAAGCCGCGAGGATGTCGGGACAGTGGCGGCGCGCATCCTTGACAGGCTGGGACCAAGCCCCATTGCCGAAGATCAGCTTTTGCGCGACCTTGGTCTTTCCCCGGCGGCCATCGCCGCCGATCTTCTGGCACTGGAGCTGGAGGGCCGTATCCAGCGCGCGCCGGGCGGCCTTTTGTCTCGCCTGTGATCCGGCCCTGACAGCGCCGTGCGCAAACAGGACGCCACCCTGGCGGCGCGATACCTACCGGCGCCGTGCGCAATTTTCCGGCAGGTCATTGACAAGCGCTTCGCTTGCGCCCCATGTTCCGCGCCCAAACCGATTTTCAGAATTGCCGAGGAAATTATGGCCGTTGTCGTCGTCGAATCTCCCGCCAAGGCCAAGACAATCAACAAATATCTGGGATCTGACTATACGGTTCTGGCCTCTTACGGCCATGTGCGCGATCTGCCGCCCAAGGACGGTTCCGTCGATACCGACGATGGATTCGCCATGAAATGGGAAGTTGCCTCTGACAGCAAGAAGCACATCCGCGCCATCACCGACGCCCTGAAAACCGACGACACGCTGATCCTGGCGACCGACCCTGACCGCGAGGGCGAGGCGATTTCCTGGCATCTGCAGGAGGCGTTGGCCACATCGTTGAAAAAGGGCAAGACGGTGCGCCGCGTCACCTTCAACGCCATTACCAAGGCCGCCGTGACCGAAGCGATGGCCAACCCGCGCGACGTCGATATGGAACTGGTAGAGGCCTATCTGGCCCGCCGGGCGCTCGACTATCTCGTCGGCTTCAACCTCTCGCCGGTGCTGTGGCGCAAACTGCCGGGGGCGAAATCGGCCGGGCGCGTGCAATCGGTCTGCCTGCGCCTGATCGTCGAGCGCGAGCTGGAGATCGAGGCCTTTCGCGCCCGCGAATTCTGGACGGTCGGCGCCACGCTGGCGACGCCGCGCGGTCAGGAATATCAGGCCCGGCTGACGGTTCTCGGCGGCAAGAAGCTCGACAAATTCGACATTGCCAATGCCACGGCGGCCGAGCTGGCCGTGCAGGCCGTCACCTCTCGCGATCTGACGGTAAAGTCGGTGGAGGCAAAACCGGCCAGCCGCAACCCCTATGCGCCTTTCATGACCTCGACCCTGCAGCAGGAAGCCAGCCGCAAATTCGGCATGGGTGCCAAGGCCTGCATGTCCGCCGCACAGCGCCTTTATGAGGCCGGTCACATCACCTATATGC
>JBARVM010000386.1:0-7140 GCA_049646265.1 Paracoccaceae bacterium | reverse complement strand
GCGGGTGGTGGAACGGGCGCGCACCGTCCTCGAAGCACTCGAACAGGGCGAACGAACCGGCGGCACCGGCAAAGCCACGCTGATCGACGATCTGCCGCTTTTCAGCGCAGCGCCCGCCGCGCCACCGGTGCCGCGCCCACCCAAGGGCCCCTCGCCGATGGAGGAGCGTATCGCAGCGCTGAACCCCGATGAGTTGACGCCGCTACAGGCGCTGGCCGCGCTTTATGATCTGAAACGCGGGTTGGCGAAGGACTAGGCAACCGTTTGCACAAACAGGCTGCAAAGCATCGCCCACTGCTGCGGTGACAGGGCGTCGCGCCCGGCCAGCATCCAGTAACTCTGATCTGACAATAGGGTCTGCGGGGTCAGCCGGATCAAGGCGCCGCTTGCCAGATCCTCCTGGCATAGCGGCAAGGAGCCAAGCATGACGCCAAGGCCCGCCCGCGCCGCCGACAGGGCCGGGGCGAAACTGTCAAAGCGCAGCACCGGCACAGGCGTTGCCGGATCGGCGGAAAAACGTGACCAGTCGGCCCAACCCGGCCTGGGCCCCGTCACGCCGATGCGCGGCAGGTGGCGCCAGTCCTGCTGGCCCTTGACCAGCGATGGCGCTGCGACCGGGCTGATCGCCTCGACATAAAGCCGGGCGCGATAGGGCTCTGACCCGTCGCCGGTGCCATAGCGAATCTTCACCACCGACAGGTCCTGCGGGCCACTCTCGGCGCTAAGTACCATGGTTTGGAAGGTCAGCGCGTCACCCGCGTTGAGCGACCGGCCCGCCAGCCGCCGCGCCAGCCACAGATCGGTGACAGAGGCGCTGGCCGACAGGGTAATCTTGCGCCGCCTTGTGGCAAACAAATCCTCGGCACTGTTTTGCAACGCTGCAAGGGCACCGCTGACATAGGGCAACCACGCCTCCCCCTCGACCGTAAGCACCACCCGCCGCGCATGGCGCAGAAAAAGCCGCGTGCCTAGACGCGCCTCCAGATTGCCGATCCTTTGGCTGATCGCCGCCTGCGTCAGACCGGTTTCCCGTGCCGCCATGGTAAAGCTGCCCAACCGCGCCGCCGCCTCATAGGCGCGAACCCATTCCAACGGCAGATTGGCCAATTCGGTTTTATCCATAAGCCGTTCGATACCTCAGGGCGCAAAAAGCTAGTTTGAGTTTATACTACGCCCGAGGGAAAAGGATAGATACTGATGCCCTTTCAAACCGGCGAGGAAAACGTGAAACAGGTGCAGATTTCCCCCAACGGCGACAGCCTGACCCTGACCGAGGGCCAAAGATCAGCGCGTTTCCACGCCATCTGGCTGCGCGATAATGCGCCAGACCCTGAAACCCGCGCACCCGGTAACGGTCAGCGGTTGATTACCCTGAAGGATATCCCGGCTGGCACGCGGATATCCTCGGCCCTTTTTCACCAAGACCGTCTGCGCGTCACTTTTGCCCCGGAAGGCAAGACTGTTGATTTCGCCACCGACTGGCTTTTTGACAATAGCTATGACCGGGCGGCGCAATCGACCATAGGGTGGACAGCGCCGGGGATCGAAACCTGGGACAGCGCCCTGATGGCCCGTGTTCCGGTAGGCGACCTGGCCCGGATCAGGGCTGACAGCGCAGCGCGCCGCGACTGGTTGGCGGCCGTGGCGCGCTATGGCTTTGGCAAGCTGGTCAATGGCCCGGCAGAGGAAGGGGCGCTCTTTCATGTAGTCGATCTTTTCGGCTATGTGCGCGAAACCAACTATGGCCGCCATTTCGAGGTGCGCACAACCGTCAACCCGACCAACCTCGCCTATACCGGGCTGGGACTGCAGGCCCATACCGACAATCCATACCGCGACCCGGTGCCGACAGTGCAAGTGCTTTACTGTCTGGAAAGCTCTGCCGCCGGTGGCGAGAATATGGTGGTGGACGGCTTTCGCGCCGCAGAACGGCTGCGCGCCGAAAACCCCGAATGGTTCGAACTACTTAGCCGCCATTGCGCCCGTTTCGAATATGCCGGAGAGGCGGGTGTCCGCCTGCAGTCACGCCGCCCGATGATCGAACTTGCCCCGGATGGCGAATTGATTGCCGTCCGCTTCAACAACCGCTCTGCCGCCGCCATCACCGATGTGCCCTTTGACAAGATGGCCGCCTATTATGCCGCCTATCGCCGGTTCGGCGAGATCATCGACGATCCGGCGATGGAGGTGACCTTCCGCCTCAACCCCGGCGAAAGCTTTGTTGTGGACAACACGCGGGTCTTGCATGCGCGCAAGGGCTATTCCGGTTCCGGCACGCGCTGGCTTCAGGGCTGTTACGCCGACAAGGACGGGCTGCTTTCGACACTCGCCGCCATGAACCACCAGACAAGGAGCGCTGCAGAATGAGCAAGCCAGACATCGCGAGCCTCAGCGCCGAGACGATCGTGGCCTTTATCGGCAGCATCTTTGACCGTCGCGGCGACGAGGAATATCTGGGCGAACCCGTGACCATGGCCCAGCATATGTTGCAAGGCGCCACCATGGCGGCCGAAAGTGCCCAGCCAGAAGAGATTGTGGTGGCGGCCCTCTTGCATGACATCGGCCATTTCACCTCGGAATTCGGCACCTACAGTCCCGAAGATACCGAAGACCGCCATCATGAAGAGGCAGGCGCCGAGGTTTTGGCGCGGTTCTTTCCCAGCATCGTCACCGATTGCGTGCTGCATCACGTCGCGGCAAAGCGCTATCTCTGCGCGACGCGCCCGGAATATTTCAAACGGCTCTCGGCGGCCTCGGTTCATAGTCTTGGCCTGCAAGGCGGCCCGATGAGCGCGGAAGAAGTGGCGGAATTTGAAAAGAACCCCAACCTGAAGGCCATCATTCAGGTGCGCTATCTGGATGATGCGGGCAAGCATCCGGATATGAAAACCCCCGACTTCTGGCACTTTGCGCCCATGGTGCAGCGGGTGGTTGACAGCCATTGCCGGACAAAGACGTCCTAAAGCAGGCGGCGGCGGGGGACATGCCCCCGCAGACGCCAAAATCAGGATTTCGGGGTAGAGCTGACACCCACATGCGCCGGGCGCAGCAGCCGTTCGTGCAAGAGAAACCCTTCGGTCATCACCTGAATGATGTCACCGGCCTTGGTCCCGGGTAGCGGTGCCTCGAACATCGCCTGATGCAGTTGCGGATCGAAACTGTCGCCGACCTGCGGCACAATCGGTTCCACCCCATGACGACCAAGCACCGTGATTAGCTCTCTCAACGTCAGTTCGACACCTTCGATCAGACCTTTGGCGGCGGCGCGCTGTTCCTCTCCGGCGGCATCAAGCGCGCGTTTGAGATTGTCATAAACCGGCAGCATGTCCTTGGCGAGTTTGGAGCCGCCATATTGTTCGGCCTCGCGCCGGTCACGTTCACCGCGCTTACGAATATTCTCGGCGTCAGCCAAGGCACGCATGAAACGGTCCTTCAACTCGTCCCGTTCAGCTCGCAACGCCTCCAACTCGTCCTGGATCAGCGTCTCCTCGCACATATCCTGACCCATCAGAGCCTGATCTTCCGCAAGTTCGTCTTTCTTCATTTCGCTCATCAAATCTATCCCTTGCGCTCACCCGACAGCAATCTGCCGACAAGCTGCGCCGTATAATCAACAATCGGCACGATACGCCCATAGTTCAGCCGCGTCGGACCAATGACGCCAACAGCGCCGATGATCTTCCGGTCAGAGTTCATATAGGGAGAGACCACCAGAGAGGAACCCGAAAGTGAAAAAAGTTTGTTCTCTGAGCCGATGAAAATGCGCACCCCTTCGCCGGTTTCGGCCAATTCAAGGAATTCGGCTATGTCGCGCTTGCGTTCCAGATCGTCAAATAGGCTGCGAACCCGCTCCAGATCCGCCTGTGCCGCCTGATCCAGCAGATTGGACTGGCCGCGCACGATCAGCCTTTCATACGAATCGCCCTGATTTTCCCAAAGGGCGAGGCCGCCTTCGACCAACTCCCGCGCCAACGCATTCAGCTCTTGCCGGCGCTTGGCGATTTCCGCGGTGACCTGCGTGCGAAGCTCCGACAGGGTTCTCCCCTCGGCTACAGAATTCAGAAAATTACCCGCCTCGCGCAGCGAAGATGGTGTCTGGCCCGGTGGCGGCACAAAAACGCGGTTTTCCACCTGCCCGTCGGCAAAGACCAGAATCGCCAGAACCCGGTCCGAGGCCAGCGATACAAACTCCAGATGACGGATCGGCGCCTCGTGCTTGGGCGTCAGCACCAGACTTGCGCCATGGGTAATGCCCGAAAGCGCCGCCCCGACCCTATCCATCATCGTGCCGATGCCATCCGACTGGCCGCCCAGTGTCGCGTCGATCGCCTTGCGATCTTCAACCGATACGATCGACGCCTCCATCAGACCATCGACGAAAAGCCGCAAGCCAACCTGCGTCGGCACCCGCCCGGCCGACACATGCGGGCTTCCCAAAAGGCCCAACTGTTCCAGATCTTGCATGACATTGCGAATCGTCGCGGCTGACAGGCTTTCAGACATGTTGCGCGCCAGAGACCGCGAACCCACCGGTTCACCACTGTCGAGATAGCCTTCAACCACGCGGCGAAACACCTCGCGCGAGCGATCATTCATCTGGTCTATCAGGCTTGGCCCGTCGCTCATTTCATATGCCTTTACATCGCAAGAGCTTAGTAACTCGCCGTGGCGGCCGTCAATCGGGGTTGCATCCCCATAGCTCACGCCTCTATTGGAGATAACCACTCTGTGAAGGAAGTTCCATGCGACCCTCTGGCCGTAACCTTGCCGATATGCGCGCGATCTCTATCGAACCGGGTATCACCAAACATGCCGAGGGATCCTGCCTGATCCGTTGCGGCGAAACACAAGTGATCTGCACCGCCTCGATCGAGGACAAGCCACCATCCTTTCTGAAGGGGACAGGGCTTGGTTGGGTAACGGCGGAATATGGAATGCTGCCGCGCGCCACCAACAGCCGCAACCGCCGCGAGGCCGCTGCGGGCAAACAGTCCGGCAGAACCCAGGAAATTCAGCGCCTGATCGGCCGGGCCCTGCGCGCCGGTGTTGATCGGGCAGCCTTGGGTGAACGGCAGATCGTGATTGATTGCGATGTCATTCAGGCCGATGGCGGCACGCGCTGCGCCTCGATCACCGGCGGTTGGGTCGCGCTGCGGCTGGCGGTCAACAAGTTGTTGAAATCCGGTGCCATCACCAGCGACCCGTTGGTCGATCATATTGCAGCGGTCAGCTGCGGCATCTATGCGGGCCAGCCGGTGCTTGATCTTGACTATGCCGAGGATAGCGAGGCCGGGACTGACGGGAATTTTGTTCTGACCGGCCGCAAGCGCCTAATCGAGGTGCAGATGTCCGCCGAAGGCGCCACATTCAGCCGGACAGAGATGGAACAGCTTCTCGATCTGGCCGAAAAGGGCGCCGAAACACTGGTGGCAGCACAAAAAGCAGCGATCTGATGCGGCAGCTTGCGGGCGAAAAACTTCTGATAGCGACGCATAACAAGGGCAAGCTGGAGGAGTTTGCAGCCCTTCTGGCGCCCTTTGGCGTTGCCTGCACGGGTGCCGCCGAACTGGGTCTGACAGAGCCAGAGGAAACCGAAAGCACCTTTGCCGGCAATGCCCGGATCAAGGCCCTTGCAGGCTGCGCTGCGACCGGTCTGCCGACCTTGGCGGACGATTCCGGCATCGAAGTTGCCGCCTTGAACGGGGCGCCCGGCGTCTACACCGCCGACTGGGCCACAACGCCCACCGGCCGCGATTTCGACATGGCGATGCGCCGTACCTGGTCCGAGCTGGAGGCGATCGCCGCCCCCATGCCGCGCCTTGCACGCTTTTGCGCGACGCTCGTCCTTAGATGGCCGGACGGGCAGGAAGAGATCTTTGAAGGTACAGTAAACGGTCAGTTGGTCTGGCCTCCGCGCGGTCAGCACGGGCATGGCTACGATCCTATGTTCCAACCGGACGGATTTGACATAACATTCGCCGAAATGGACCCAGACAAGAAGAATCAGATAAGCCACCGGGCGGACGCATTCCGCAAGCTGGCAGCAGCATTTGGAGGATAAAATGCAGCGCATTTCCACAGGCTCCCCCTTTGAAAAGGCGATGGGCTACAGCAGGGCAATCGTCAAGGGGCCATGGTGCTTTGTCTCGGGCGTGACCGGCTACGACTATGGCACGATGAAGATGCCTACCGACGTGGCCCAACAGGTTCGCAACTGTTTCGAGACGATCGACTGGGCGCTGACGCAGGGCGGCTTTTCCATGGAAGATATCGTCCGCGTTCAATATACCATCACCGACGCTGTCTTTGCCGATGCGATCACCTCTGTTCTGGGTGAGTTTCTGGGCGAAATCCGCCCTGCCGCGACCATGGTCGTTGCCGGGTTGATCAGGCCGGAAATGAAGGTCGAGATAGAGGTCACAGCCCTGAAGGAGTGATCCTTCGCTGACAAAAGGCCTGATGATGGAGGATTGGCGGCACGGCGGCTTCGGCCTTTATCTTCATTGGCCCTTTTGTACCTCTAAATGCCCCTATTGCGATTTCAACAGCCATGTCGCCGCCCATATCGATCAGGCGCGCTGGCAACGCGCCTATCTGGCCGAGATTGACCGGCTGGGCCGCGAAACGCCAGGGCGGCTTTTGAACAGCGTCTTCTTTGGCGGCGGCACACCCTCGCTGATGGCGCCAGAACTGGTCCTGGCGCTTTTGGAGCGTATCCGCGCCACATGGCCCGCCGCCAACGATCTGGAAGTCACGCTAGAGGCCAATCCCGGCTCGGTCGAGGCTGGTCGTTTCCGCGCCTATGCCGAAGCGGGCGTCAACCGGCTTTCCATGGGCATGCAGGCGATGAACGATGCCGACCTGCGGCGGCTTGGCCGTATGCACACGGTTGCCGAGGCGCGCCGCGCCTTTGACATTGCGCGCGACAGTTTTGCCCGGGTCAGCTTTGATCTGATCTATGCCCGTCAGGATCAGACAGAGGCGGACTGGACGAAAGAGCTGGCCGAGGCACTGGCCATGGCAGTTGACCATTTCTCGCTTTACCAACTGACCATCGAGGAAGGCACGGTCTTTGGCGCCCGCGCCGCAGCCGGCCATTTGCGCGGCTTGCCGGACGACGAGCGCGCCTCTGACATGTAT
>JBARVM010000385.1:0-1503 GCA_049646265.1 Paracoccaceae bacterium | reverse complement strand
CCGAAAAGGAAGATCGCGACACCGGCTGCGATTTCCTGAAAGTCGGCGCTGGCCCAGAACCCGAAGGCCAGCACCAAAAGGATGGACGGAAGAAAAAGCCGTTTCAACATTGGTTTGCCCTTCCTATGGCAGCATCATGCCGCGCAGAACGAAGTAGAACATCGCCGCCAGCACGGCCGAAACCGGGACCGTGATGATCCAGGCCGAGACGATCTTGAGAAGCGAGGAGCGTTTGACGAGTTGCCGCTTGAGCGCCTTTTGCAGCACTTTGCGTTGGGCGGCATCAATCACCGCTTCGGGGCCCATCTTTTGCAGCTCTTTCAAAAGCCGGCGCTTGTCCTCTGCGGGGGCGTTTTGAAAGGCCATCAGGGTTTTTTCCACTTCGTCGAAGTTGGGGGTGCCTTGGTGTTGGTGCAAGACATCCTCGACCACCTTGCCGAGGCGAAGCTCTAGAAACTCGCGCAGGAAGCCCACGCCAAACACCGCACCGAGGGCGACATGGGTGGAGCTGACCGGCAGTTTCAGATGACTCGCGATGATCACGGTGATGGCGGCGGCCAAAGCGATGCAGAAGGCGCGGCTGCGGTCGAGCTCGGTGATTTCAGAGCCGACGGTGCGGATCAGTTTCGGGCCGAACAGGGCGAGGCCGACGGAGATGCCAAGCGCGCCGACGATCATCACCCAAAGCGGGATTGCCACTTTTGAGTTGCCGCCTTGCCCTTCGGTCAGCGCATCGACGATACCGGCAAGCGGGCCGACGGCGTTGGCCACGTCATTGGCCCCATGCGCAAAGCTGAGGAGTGCCGCCGAAATGATGAGCGGGATGGTGAACAGACGGTTCACGCCGTCACGGTTGTTCTCCAGATTTGGGGCGGCGCGGTTGATCATGGGGCGCACGAGGACGATACCGCCAAGCCCCGCGGCAAGACCGATGAGGACCGCGTTCGTAAAGTCGATCTGGACGAGCGCCTTGATGCCTTTGAGCGCGATATAGGTGGTAAACGCCCAGATCATGATGCCGATCATGAATGGAACGACCTGGCGCGCGGCCTCGACCGGGGCGGATTTGAAGAAGATCGTGCGTTTGAGGACATAGAGGAAGAGCGCCGCGATGACCCCGCCGATCACCGGCGAGATGACCCAGCTCGCGGCAATCTGGCTCATCGACTCCCAGTTGACCACATCCCAACCGGCGGCGGCGATGCCCGCGCCCATGACACCGCCGACGATGGAATGGGTGGTCGAAACCGGTGCGCCAAGCCAGGTGGCTGCGTTCAGCCAGATCGCGGCACCGGTCAGCGCGCCCATCATGACCCAGACAAAAACCTGCGGATCGGCGACATCGGCAGGGTCAATGATGCCCTTTTTGACCGTGCTGACCACATCTCCGCCAGCAATGATCGCGCCGGCGGCCTCAAATATTGCGGCGATGACAATGGCACCTGTCAGTGTCAAGGCAAAAGAGCCAACGGCGGGGCCGACGTTATTGGCCACATCATTGGC
>JBARVM010000384.1:0-2979 GCA_049646265.1 Paracoccaceae bacterium | reverse complement strand
AGCATCGACATCGTCGATATCAATGCCGGTTCGCATGGGCGCTGGTTTTCCACGAATTTTGACCCGGAGATCAATTTCCGCGAATTCACCGGTACGGTCTACAGCTGGCAAAAGGGCCACTGGCAGGAAAACCGCATGTTCGAGGTGGGGCAGGAATTCGATCTGCCGGTCGTCGGCAAGCAAAAGGCCTATATGACTGGCCACGATGAGGTGCATTCGCTGTCCAACCGTTATCCCGAAGCGGATGTGCGGTTCTGGATGGGTTTTGGCGACCATTACATCAATGTCTTTACGGTGCTGAAGAACCTTGGGCTTTTGTCTGAACAGCCGGTGAAAACCGCCGAGGGGTTGGAGGTTGTGCCGCTGAAGGTGGTCAAGGCCGTGCTGCCCGATCCGTCAAGTCTGGCGCCGGATTATACCGGCAAGACCTGTATCGGCGATGTGGTGCGGGGGATGAAGGATGGCAAACCTGCCGAGTTGTTCATCTACAACGTCGCCGATCACAAGGAAGCCTATGAAGAGGTTGGCAGTCAGGGCATCTCCTATACGGCCGGTGTGCCGCCCGTGGCTGCGGCGATGCTGATTGCCGATGGCACATGGGACATAGGCGCCATGGCCAATGTCGAGGATCTGGACCCCAAGCCCTTCATCAGCCTTTTGAACCGGATCGGTCTGCCGACACGGATCAGGGATGCAGCAGGCGACCGGGCGGTGGATTTCAGCTAAGGCGGCGCGTGGAGCGGCGGCTGGCTGGTGACCCCGGATGGATTCGAACCATCGACCTGCCGCTTAGGAGGCGGCCGCTCTATCCCCTGAGCTACGGGGCCCCATGGGCCTGACATTTCCGTGGTCATTCGACATGACCGGGGGCGGTGATCGACCCCCGGTTTGGATAGATGCTGAGGCAGGTCTTGGCAAGGCCGCGCACCAAAATGCCACCCGCCCTTGCCGCGCAGCCCCCGCTGCCATTGCGCGAGGAAACCCTAGCCCTTCGGCGCACGCACCCGTGCGGCGCTTTTGTTGGCAAAAGCCTCTAGCCGTTCGCGGGCGGCATGCTGGGTATTGACCACACCGGCCACCACCGCCTCTGCATAGGCCGCGTCGAAGGTGGACATGTTTTGCATGTGTGACACGGCAGAACAGATGGCGAAATTGGTCAGCGGCAGGTTTTGTGCCACTTTCCCGGCCAGCTCCATTGCCAGCTCTTCCGACGAGCCATCGGTGAGATATTGGCAGAACCCAAGATCCAACGCCTCTTTTCCCTGATAGATCCGCCCGGTCAGCATCATGTCGATCAGCCGCGACTTGCCGATCTGGTCGGCAACACGGATGGTCGCGCCGCCACCGGTGAAAAGGCCGCGCTGCCCTTCGGGCAGGGCGAAATAGGTCGTGCTGTCAGAAATGCGGATATGGGCGGATGAGGCGAATTCCAACCCGCCGCCGACCACGGCGCCCTTCAAGGCGGCAATGACCGGCACCCCGCCATATTCCATCTTGTTGAAAGCCTCATGCCAGCGCATGCACAACTGCATGAATTCCGCCGGGGTCCGGTCGGCCTTGTGATGTTCTACAAGGTCAAGCCCGGCGCAGAAATGATCCCCCTCTGCCGACAGGACAACAGCGCTGACACCGGCGCGGGGGACGGCGGTAAAGAGGTTGACCAATTCGTCGATGGCCTGGGCGTCCAGCGCATTGCGCTTTTCCGGCCGGCACATGATGACGCGCAAGATGCCGTTGCCCGCCTCTTCCAGCCGCATCCGTTCCAGGGCCAGGTTTTTCAGATGATCCATCTGCATGTCGCTCGTTCCTTTCGCCGCTGCTCTGCCGGCCTTCGCCTGAACTTCTTCCTAGATGAAGGGCATCTCGGTCAGTTGCGCCGGTTCAATCCGGCCATTCAGTTCTACCTCTATCCGTTCGCCAACCTGACAGCTGCGCGAAATGAGTGCAAAACCGATATTCTTTTGCAGCCGGTAGGAAAAGGCGACATTGGTCAGATCGCCGACCTTTTGCCCGTCTTTCAACAGCGGATGCCAGCGAAAACCCGCGCCCTTCGGTTCGGTCGTATCAAGAATGACGCCGAGAGAATGGCGTTTTGGCCCTTCGGCGGCGATCCGGCGCAGGGCCTGAATGCCGATCGTGTCGTCCGGCGCATGCAGATCGACATATTTGCCCATGCGCACCTCGAACGGGTTGGTCTCTGCATCGGTGTCGCCACCATAGGAAACAAGTCCGCTTTCAACCCGCTCGCACCAGTTGGGATTGCCGGGCCCGATGTCCCAGGGCTTTCCTGCCTCGCGGAAGATATTCCACAGGCGGGTGCCCTTACTGCCATCGCGCAGGTAGATCTCGTAACCGCCCTGCTTTGACCAGCCAGAGCGCGCGACAACGACGGGGATCCCCTCGACCTCTGTTTCGCGGAACCAGAAATATTTGAGCGAACGCACCCAATCGCCACAAACATGGGCAACAAGATCTGCCGCCTTCGGCCCCTGCAGCGCCATGGGCGAGACGTCGGGTTCGCTGACCTCGACCCGCAGGCCGCGCTCGGCTGCGATGGCCTGTGCCCAGAACCAGATGTTGGAATCGGCGATCGACAGCCAGTAAAGGTCATCGGCCAGTTTCAAAAGGATCGGATCGTTGATCAGAACCCCGTCATGATTGCATAGCGGCACATATTTTCCCTGACCCGCAACACATGTGCTCAGATCGCGAGGTGCAAGGATCTGCGCCAGACGGCCGGCATCTGGTCCTCGCAGCTGCACCTGCCGTTCGCAGGCGACGTCCCATTGGCTGACGCCATTGATCAGTCGCCAATATTCTTCCTCCGGCTTGCCGTAAGAAGTGGGCATCAGCGTGTGGTTATACGTGGTAAAGGAGGTGACGCCTTCGGCTTGCGTTGCCTCGAAAAAAGGCGAAGGCCGCAGGCGGGCAGAGGGGGAAATACTGAACATTGATGCCATCCAATCCAGAGTGTCGGGC
>JBARVM010000383.1:0-2861 GCA_049646265.1 Paracoccaceae bacterium | reverse complement strand
TGGTTGACGATGTTTCCTTTGCCATTCCGCCGGGGCAGGTGACCTGCCTTCTCGGCCCCTCTGGCTGCGGCAAATCCACGACGCTGCGTCTGGTGGCGGGGGTGGATATGCAGGATCGCGGCCGGATCTTCGTCGATGGCCAGCTGATCTGCGACACGGTCTTCCGGGTTCCGCCTGAACGCCGCGCCATTGGTCTCGTCTTTCAGGATTTTGCGCTTTTCCCGCATCTGTCGGTGGCAGAGAATATCGGCTTTGGCCTGCCCGCGCGGGCGGAGGGGCGGGAGGCACGGATTGCCGATCTATTGGCGCGGGTAAAGCTTTCGGGCTTTGACGCGAAATATCCGCATGAACTGTCGGGGGGCGAACAACAGCGCGTGGCGCTGGCGCGTGCCCTGGCGCCCCGGCCAAGGATCCTATTGATGGATGAGCCTTTCTCTGGCCTTGATGAGCGGCTGCGCGACGGCATTCGCGACGACACGCTGGCGCTGTTGAAGGAGGAGGGGACCGCCGTCCTTCTGGTTACCCATGAGCCGCATGAGGCGATGCGCATGGCCGACGAGATCCTTTTGATGCGCGATGGCCGTATCGTGCAGCGCGGCGCCCCCTATAACCTTTATAACGCCCCGGTTGACCGTGCTGCCGCCGCCTTTTTCAGCGACATCAATATTCTAGAAGGCCGCGTGCAGGGCGCATTGACCGAAACGCCCTTCGGCTCTTTCCTTACGCCCGGCCTGCCGGACGGTACCGAAGTTGATATTGTCATTCGCCCCCAGCATCTGAAGATCGACTTCGACCGAGCCGGGCGGGGGCCCGCACCCACGGCCAAGGAGGGGACGGCCGCGCGGGCCTTTGTCAAACGCGCGCGGTTTCTCGGCCGTGAAAGCCTGGTCGAGTTTTCGCTGGCAGACGGTGGCGGGGAATTGACCGCGACGGTGCCTGCGGTCTTTCTGCCCGATCCCGGCACGGCCATGTGGCTGATGCTGCGCCGCGACCGCTGTTTCGTATTTCCCAAAGGACAGCGGGAACAGGGCTGAAGGCCCTGGGCTGAGGGCTGCGTTACCTTAGCCCCGCAGCAGCGCCTTGACCTCATAAGATTTCAGCGTCATGCGCGCCGCGTCAAAACGCGACGTGCCGGTTTCAAGGCCAAGCTCCGGGAACAGGCTGACCAGCTCCTCGCGCTGGGTGCTGCCCATCCCGTCCAGAATCGTCTGGCCGGGCTGGAAGCTTTCGCTCCATGCCCCGTCAGAGCGGACAATTTCATGGCTGTCGAACATGAAATGGATATAGCTGACCGGCCGGTCGGCTGGGCCGCGACTGATCCCTTCTTGTCCGACAAGATGCAGGGCGGCTGCCAGAACTTCTGTCTCGCCGGAAACTAGTTCGGCGCGTGCGCCGGTAAGCAGTAGCCGGTGCTGGGGCGAAAGGACCATGTCGCGCGCGGGCAGATCATGGCCAAGGGCGCCCTTGCGAATGACCACCGGACGCATATTAGCCCAGCCCTGAAGCTCGGCCGCCGTCAGATCGCGCCGCCCGACCCAGACAACGGGCCGGTAGCCATTGTCGCGGGTCAGAACCCTGTCGCCTTCCCTGATATGTTCGACAAGGGTCGGGCCGCGCTGCGTCTCTATCACCGTGCCGGGGGTAAAACAGGGGATGAGCGTTTCGATATTGGAGAAGGTCAGCGTGCCGATGACCGCGCCCAGATTGTCCAGAAACTGGACCGTGCCATTTTCCTTGTCGGGGGAGGAAAAGATGATGTTGGTGGTCGCCTTGGTCCAGCCAGAACCGAAGAGGTCGAGCGTGTCGATATCGCCATTGCCCGGGTCTTCGGACCCGTCGACAATATCGCCGATGGTCAGGCCGGTGAAAAAGTCGTTGCCAAGACCCCCGAGCAGCGTATCGGAACCGGCACCGCCCACGATACTGTCATTGCCGTCGCCGCCGTCGATACTGTCATTGCCGTCGCCGCCAAGGATCGTGTCATTATCGGCGCCACCAAACAGGCTGTCGTCGCCGGCGCGACCGTCGATACTGTCATTGCCGGCGCCGCCATAGATGACATTGGTATAGGGGTCGGCGGGCAGGGTGGAAAACCCGTCAAAGCCGATCAACGTGTCATCAAAGGCCGACCCGATAATCCCGTCGACGCCAGTTTGCTGATCGCCCGTCGCATGGCCGCCGCTTGCAATATTGTTCTGCAGGTCGATCGAGACGGCAGCGTTGGAGGCCGAATAATCGATATAGTCGAGCACTGCGCCGCCCACGAATGTATCCGCACCAAGCCCGCCGACGAATGTGTCGCTCCCGGTGCCGCCAATCAGGCTGTCATTGCCGCTGCCGCCAACCAGACTGTCATTGCCGGCCCCCGCATCGACATTGACCCCGGTGGTGGTCAGGGAGGCATTGACGCTATCGTCGCCAGAACCAAGAGTTACCCGCTCTATCTGGCTGAAGCTGGCGGTCGAGGTGCCATCGCTCAGCGTTCCCGCCTCGTTGCCAGAAAAGTTCAGCGTGCTGTTTGCCGTGAGGGCCGAGGCGTCGATAGCGTCGCCCGAGGTCTCACCCGTCTCGCCACCAACAATCGTGTCATTGCCGAAAGTGCCGCTCAGCACAAAACGGTCGTCGCCGGCGCCGCCGGTCAGACTGTCATTGCCGTCGCCACCAAGGATCGTGTCATTGCCGTCATCACCCTGGATCGTGTCATTGTCCGCCCCGCCGATCAGAGAATCCGCCCCTATGCCCCCGACGATGGAATCCGCCCCGATGCCGCCGTCGATCGTGTCATCGCCGCCAACTTGTGGGATCGTGTCGAAATAGACGTCACTGACCCAGATTTGTTGGAAATCCGTATTGGCATTGGC
>JBARVM010000382.1:0-3824 GCA_049646265.1 Paracoccaceae bacterium | reverse complement strand
GTCGATCACGAGGGCGAAGATTGCAGAAAAGCGTCGCCGTCCGGGCTTCCGTTTACAACCTCGTCAACACGGACCCTTGCCTCTACAGAAAATCCCACTTCAAGGCCAAACGCGTCGCCGCCCTGGCCGCGTGGCGCCTTCTTTGTTCGGCATAGGTTTACGTACTTGCGGGCAAACCAGGACTGGTTCAAGTTGGTTTGACAGCACCCATACGATTGTAATTGCACATGAAATTGCTCGTGAAGCGCTCGGTTTTTCGAACCACCATAGTCTTGAAAGGAATGGTTATGGACCTTTAGGCGTAGCGGCGGCTTTGGCTGCCGGTGTAGAGTGGGGACATGCAGAGAGCTCCTCGTGCATGGCAGGAGGTAACGGATGTTGTGCACTTCAAGGGTAGTTTGTTTGGCTTTTGTATCGGTTTTGCCTTTCCTTGCTGCTTGTTCAAAATCGAACAATGTCAGTGATCGAAACCTTACCTTACCAGACGCATCTTTTTCTTACAGGTGGTCTGGAGGCGTACTCGAGCTCAGAGGTAAATTTCGGAATACTGGTGATGTACCCATTTGTATGGGCAGGCCAAGCATAATTCCGTTCTTTCTGGAAACTACTATGGGCCAAACAAAACCTGGCATCGCACCTTTCGACCGGCTGAGCCTTAGCGACCCATCGACACCAAGGGCTTCGATACTTCCTGCCGCATCTGTTCTGGATTTTCGCGTGCAATATCGCCCCAAGCCAATTTCTAGTTCCCCTATTGTCCTGATGGGAGGCACACCGGAGGAACAGCTAGAACTCGATAAATGGGCTGTTGCGCAGATGAGAAGGGGAGATTACGCGGCCATAGCCGGTGCAAAAATCGCATTTTGCCCACCCTCTGCATTGGCCGCTGCAGCCCAATCAACTTCGCCCGTTGCAATAGGTGTCGAGAGTTTGGATTTTTCGAAGTCTCGTGGTTTCCGTATCATGGTTGGAAAAATTCACGTTGTTCACCCGGAGCAGTGACTTAGCCAAGCAAGCTCGTAGGGTGCGCATTCAACCGTGCCGCTGCTCTCGCTGAATGGCGCGACAGCTGTGCTGCCTGACATCGGGTGGGTTTGGGCAAACCAAGACTGGTTCGCATTAATCTGGCAGCACCAACATCAGCGTTCGCCCTTGTTGTAGGGGGTCATCAATGCCTGGGGCACCTCTGCCCGGCGCGACATGGCCACAAGGGCAAGGATAGACAGGATATAGGGCATGGCGAGGAACAACTGGTAGGGCAGAACAGCCCCCATGGGCGTCTGTTGCAGCCGCACCTGCAGTGCGTCGAAGGCGGCAAAGAGGATTGCCCCCAAGACCGCCTTGCCTGGCCGCCAGGTTCCAAAGACCACGAGCGCGATGCAGATCCAGCCGCGACCGTTGACCATGTCGAAGAAAAAGGAGGAAAAGGCCGAGAGCGTCAGGAACGCTCCGCCCACCGCCATCAGGCCCGACCCGAAGATCACCGCTCCCATGCGCAGTGCGGTCACCGACAGGCCCTGTGCCGCCGCCGCCGCCGGGTTTTCCCCTACAGCCCGCAGCGCAAGCCCGAGGGGTGTGCGCGCCAGCACCAGCGCAACAGCAAGCGCGGTCAGAAAGGCCAGATAGGTCAGTGCGGTCTGTGAGAAAAGCGCCTCTCCGAGGAAGGGGATGTCGGACAGCACTGGCAATTCCCAGGGTTGGAACGGCTCGACCCGGGGCGGGCTTGTCACCTCGGGAAGGGCGAGGCGATAGGAAAATGAAGCCGTGGCCGTGGCCAGCAATGTGACGCCAAGGCCCACCACATGCTGCGACAGGCCGAAGGGCACGGTCAGCACCGAATGAATGAGACCAAACAACATGCCGGAGGCAAAGGCCACGGTCACACCCATCCACAAGGGCATTCCCAGATAGACCGCAAACCAGCCGGTAAAGGCGCCCATCACCATTATGCCCTCGATGCCGAGATTAAGCACCCCGGCCCGTTCGCAGATCAACTCGCCCATCGTTGCCAGGATCAGCGGGGAGGCGATGCGGATGGCGGCAGCCCAGAAGCTGGCCGTGATCAGGATGTCCCATAACATGCTCATCGCCACACCACCCGGTAGCGTGTGAGAAGAATAGCCAACACCATGAAGAGAAGCGCCACCGCCATCAAAATGTCGGCGATGTAGGTCGGCACGTCGGCAGCACGGCTCATGCTGTCGGCGCCCACGAAGATGCCGGCCACAAAGAGCGCCGTCAGCACCACGCCAAGCGGGTGCAGAAGCGCCAGCATGGCAACGATGATTCCGGTATAGCCGAAGCCCGGCGAGAGATCGCGCGACAGATGGCCCTTCAGGCCCGCCACTTCGGAAAAACCGGCCAGCGCTGCCAGCCCGCCGGAAATCAGCGCGGTCTTGACCAGAACCGAATTCACCGGAATGCCGGCAAAGCGCGCGGCGCGCGGGTTTTGCCCGACCGCGCGGATCTGATAGCCCAGCACCGTCCGCGTCTGCACCACCCAGATCGCCAGCGCCGAAATCAGAGCCAGCGCAAAGCCCCAGTGCAAGCGCAGGCCTTCGATGATGCGGGGCAGGCGAAGTTCTTTCTCTATCGGCACTGATTTCGGCCAGCCCATGCCAGCGGGGTCTTTCATGGGGCCTTCCACCAAATAGCTGACGAAAAGAAGCATGATGAAGTTGAACAGAAGCGTCGTCACCACTTCGTCAACGCCAAAGCGGGTTTTCAGGATGACCGGCCCCAGCAGCACCAGCGCCCCGGCGATGATCGCAAGCAACGCCATGGCGGGCAGCTGCAGCCAGACCGCGCCCCAACTTGTCGCGCCCGCCAATACCGTCACCACCGCGCCGGCGTAAAGCTGCGCCTCGGCCCCGATGTTCCACAGCTTGGCGCGAAAGGCGACGGCCACGGCCAGACCGGTGAAGATCAGCGGCGTCGCGCGGTTCAGGGTTTCCAGAAGGGCAAAGCGCGATCCAAAGGCCCCCTCGACGATCAACCCAAGGGTGGCAAAGGGATCGGCCCCAGCAATCAACGCCAGAAATGAGGCGACAACCACCGTTGCCGCGAGGGCCAGCGCTGGCGGACCATAGAGCCGCGCGGCGCCCGGGTTGGCAATTGGTTCAAGCCGCATCTGAAAACCCTTCTCCGGCCATCCACAGGCCAAGTTCGGCAACCCCTGCCGTGCCCCGCGGAATGGGGGGAGAAAGGCGGCCTTCGCTGATCACATGGATTACGTCTGACAGCTGCATCACCTCGTTCAGGTCTTCGGAAATCAGCAGCACCGCAGCACCCCTGTCCCGTGCCGCGAGAAGCTGGCCGTGGACATAGGCCATGGCGCCGATATCAAGCCCGCGCACCGGCTGATTGGCCAGAACGACCATTGGTCCGGCCTCAAGCACGCGGCCAAGGATCAGCTTTTGCATGTTGCCGCCAGACAGCAGGCGTATTCGCGCGTCCGGCCCCGGGCAGCGCACGTCATATTTGGAAATGATGGTCCGGGCATGGGTTTCGGCGGCGGCCCGGTCGATCCAGCCCCGGCGACTGAAGGGCGGGCTGCCATGGGTTTCCAAAAGCACATTTTCGGTCAGAGAGAAATCGGCGATGGTTCCGGTCTTGTGGCGGTCTTCGGGAATCCGGCCTATCCCGCTGGCCAACGCGGCGGCCGGCGTCCACCGGGCAGGGCAGGGCGCCCCGGCAATCGACAGGGTTCCCGAGGACGGGTCCATCAGCCCTGAAACGATGTCCGACAGCGCCGATTGCCCGTTGCCCGAGACCCCGGCAATTCCAGTTATCTGTCCGGCCCGCAGTGCAAGGCTTGCGGCCTT
>JBARVM010000381.1:0-1565 GCA_049646265.1 Paracoccaceae bacterium | reverse complement strand
GGTTCGGGTAAAGGACATTGGCTTGCCGAAGGAGGGCGCGATGTCAGCTCAACAGATGCATTCGGGAATTCTAGCGCTTGCGGAGCTTGCTGAATTTGCCCGCAGCGGCGGAAATGTTCGCGAGATGATTGATTTCGAGACGGAAAAGAGCGCGGCAGAGGAACATGCGCGGGCTGAAGCTGCGATATCACACCTCGTGGACGGCTTTGATGCTTTTGTTGATAAGGCTGAACACGGACGCGCCCACAAATACACCCACGGCCACGCCCTGATCCTCTCCGGCGGTGCGGGCCGGGGTGGCGCCGCCCGTCTCGCCGCACGGGGCGCGCTCCGGATCGGTGCGGGGCTGGTGACTGCGGGCTGTCCGCCCGAGGCATTGACGGAGAATGCCGCGCGGCTTGATGCGGTGATGCTGAAGCCCGTGGCCGATGTCGACGCCTTTGCCCGCGTGCTGGAGGACAGGCGGATCAACGCGCTTTGCCTCGGGCCGGGGTTCGGCACCGGCGAGCATGAGGTGGCGCTGGTCGCGGCGGCCCTCGCCGCAAAGCGCGCCCTCGTCCTCGACGCCGACGCGCTGACGATCCTCGCCTGTGAACCCGACCTTTTCGCGGCGCTCCACGAAAACTGCGTCCTTACCCCGCATGCGGGCGAATTCGCCCGGCTCTTCCCCGACATTGCTGAGAAACTTGCGGCACCTGCCACCAAGGGCCCGGCCTATTCCAAGGTCGATGCGACGAGCGAGGCGGCGGCGCGGGTGGGGAGTGTCGTCCTTTACAAGGGGCCTGATACGGTGATCGCGGACCCCAAAGGCCGCTGTTCGATCAATTCGGCACACTACGACCGCGCCGCACCCTGGCTTGCCACCGCCGGTTCGGGCGATGTGCTGGCGGGCTTCATCACCGGGCTTCTGGCGCGGGGTTTCGCGCCGATGCAGGCGGCAGAAACCGCCGCCTGGCTGCATGTCGAATGCGCCCGCCAATTCGGCCCTGGCCTTATCGCCGAGGATTTGCCCGAAACCCTTCCCGCCGTCTTTCGCGCGCTAGGGGTGCAATGATGGCCAATCAGGTTTCAAAGCGGTGTCAAGGATCATGAATATTGCCTTGAAACTGCTCGCCTTTATCTTCCTGTGCCTGTCCCTCGCCGCATTTCTGGCTGCAGGGCCGGCCCTGCGCATGGGGATGGGGCAGACCACACCCGACAATCTTGGATATGGCATTGCCTTCCTTGCCCTCCCACCCGCGTTTTTCTGTGCGGCCCTGGCGCGCTGGATCTTGCGCAAATCCCAATGTCTCCCACCCAGGGGGCAAGATAGTCTTTAGCGAATTTCCGGGAAATGATGGTGCTGTGAGAGAGGATTGAACTCTCGACCTCACCCTTACCAAGGGTGTGCTCTACCACTGAGCTACCACAGCGCCGGGGCCTTGGATGCTTGCATCCTTCTGGCGTGGCGGCTGATTAGTCGCAAATTCCGCGTGGTGCAAGCGCAAACTGGACGCTTTTTGCGCACTGCGTTACACAAGGCGCATGACTGATGAGCCGCCGCTACCGCCCAAAAGCCCGCAAAC
>JBARVM010000380.1:0-1761 GCA_049646265.1 Paracoccaceae bacterium | reverse complement strand
GGCCATCAGACCCTGCAAGGCCGGGCCCGAGACACCCGCAGCCGCCGCGATCGGGGTAAAGGCCAGCGCCAGCGCGCCCGATGTCACGAAGCCGAAAAAGCAAAAGGCCAGCACATCCAGCAGCATTCCATAGGCCGCCGTGCGTTTTTCGCCAAAGGCGCGGATTGCGGGCGCCACGCCAAAGATCTGCACCAGGGCCATGCTAAGCCCATAGGTCGCCAGCGACAGGGCGATCCACCAGGCATCCCAGCCAAACCGCTCTGCCCCGAAAAAGGCCCAGACAGAGCCGTAGGATTCAAATGCCAACATGTAAAAGAACATGATGACCAGATAGCGGCCCATGCCCGGCAGTTTGCCGATGGCGCGAAAGGCGACAAAGGGATTGGCACGGGACAATTCAAACTGGCGCCGATTTTCCGCACGCAGGCTTTCGGGCAGGACGAAATAGCCAAAAAGGAAATTGGCCGCCGAAATGGCCGCCGCCAACCAGAAGGGTGCGCGGGGACCAAAGTCAGCGGACAGGCCGCCGAGGATCGGGCCAAGGATAAAGCCGACGCCAAAGGCCGCGCCGACATAGCCGAAGTTCTGGGCGCGTTCGGCGGGTGGGGAGATATCGGCAACATAGGCGTTGGCGGTGACATAGGTTGCGGCGGCCATGCCCGCGATGATCCGGCCAATCAGCAAAAGCCAGATAGAGGAGGCCAGCGCCATGATCAGGTAATCTACCGCCAGAATTGCCAGTGCGGCCAGCATGATCGGGCGGCGGCCATAACGGTCCGAAATATTGCCAACCGCCGGGCCGCAAAGAAACTGCATCGCGGCAAAGGCCGTCGCCAGAAGCCCACCCCAAAGCGAAGCCTGCGAAATGTCCGCCCCGGTCACCTCTTTCAATAGGTCGGGCATGACTGGAAAGATGATGCCGATTCCGATGGAATCGATCATCACCGTCAGCAAGACGAACAGGAGCGCAAGGCGGGATCGCATGGCCACTTCTTACCCAAAAGAAGGTCCGGTCTAGCAGACCGCGCCGCAAGACAAAAGCTGTGACTTTGGCAGCCTAGCCATGGCCTATGTTGCGCAAGAACTCGGCAAGCTCTGCCGCAAGGGCCAAAGGCGCGTCCACTGCTGGCAGATGGCCCGCGCCCCGGATCAGCCTGTAACGCGCGCCGGGGATCAGACCGGCGATCTCGGCAACAAGATCAGGCGGTGTGGCGCGATCCTCACTGCCCGCTAGAACCAGTGTCGGCAGGCGCAGACCCGAAGTGGGCGTCAGGAAATCCGCCCCGGCAATGGCCGCGCAGCTGGCGATATAACCCGCCGTCGGTGTGGCGATCAGACGATCACGCCAAATCGAGGCCTCTGCCCCCTGGCGAAAGCGCCGCGAAAACCAGCGTTCGTGGATCTGGTCGGCAATGGCGATCATCCCCCCCTCTTCCACAGCGGCGGCGCGGGCCTGCCATTGCGCCGGCGTGCCAATCTTGACGGCCGTATTTGCCAGCACCAAGGCGCGGACGAGATCCAGCCGTTTGACCGCCAGACCCTGCGCCACCAGCCCGCCCATCGAGGCGCCGACAAAAGTGCAGTCGCGGATGCCAAGATTGTCCAAGAGCCGTTCAGCATCCCGGATCAGCGCGCCCATACTATAAGGCCCCGGCGGGCAGGAGGACCCACCATGACCCCGCGCGTCATAGCTGATCAGCCGCAGGCCCGCAGGCAACAGCGGAAACAGCCCCTCCCAAAGGCGCAGGTCAAGGCCAAGGG
>JBARVM010000379.1:0-9800 GCA_049646265.1 Paracoccaceae bacterium | reverse complement strand
GACAGCGGCAGCGGATCGCCCTGGCCCGTGCGCTTGCCCCTCAACCCGAAGTTCTGCTGCTGGATGAACCCCTGTCGGCACTCGACCTCAAACTGCGGCAATCCATGCGTGACGAATTGCGCAGCCTGCAACGCCAAACCGGGATCACCTTCATTTTCGTGACCCACGATCAGGAAGAGGCGCTAGATATGTCTGACCGCATCTGCGTTCTCGGACAGGGAGAGGTGCAACAGATCGGCACACCGAACAGCGTCTATGAAGACCCGGAAAACCGCTTTGTCGCGGATTTCATCGGCGAGACGAACTTTTTACCCGTCGATGTGATTTCGGTGGCTGGCGGCAAGGCGACAGTGCGCTCACCGCTCGGCTTTGAGCTTACGGCAGATCACAAGAAAGCAGAGGCAGGGCGGCCTGCTACGCTGTCGCTGCGGCCAGAAAAGATCAGCATCGACGATCAGGCGGCCGGTAACCTTTTGACCGGGCGCGTGGTCAACCGCAACTATATGGGCGGCTATACCCATTACACGGTTTCGGTGAACGGCGTTGACTTGCGTGTATCCAAACGCAACGCCGCCAGCCATGCGCAAGGCATCGATATCGGCCGCGATGTGCGCTTGGGCTTTGCCAGCGACAGCGCGAGGGTGCTTGGCCAATGAACTGGCGCGATTTCCGCATTTGGGGTCAGTTGCCCGCACTTACGATCATGGCATTGGCACTGATCGTGCCGATTTGCATCGTATTGCTTGTGTCTTTCGGAACCCGCGGTTCCTACGGCGGATTCAGCTTTGGCCTAAGCCCCGCCGCCTATCAAAAGATCCTTTTTGCCGAGGATTGGTCGGGCAACCTTGGGTTCAATCCACAGTATCTCATCATCATCGGACGCACTGTCACTCTGGCACTGCTGACGACTTTGTTTTGCCTGATCCTTGCCTTTCCGGTGGCCTATTACATCGCGCGCCAAAAGCCCGAGGTTAAGTCGGTCCTGATCTATCTTGTCACCCTGCCATTTTGGGTGTCGATGATCGTGCGGGTCTATGCCTGGCTAATCATCCTTGGCAACGGAGGGTTGGTTGACCGCTTGCTGCTGGCACTTGGACTGATATCGCAGCCGGGCGGCATCCTGTTCACCAATACGGCCATGCTGATCGGCCTTGTCTATAGCTATATCCCCCTGATGATCCTGCCGGTTTTCGCCTCGATCGAAAAGTTGGACCCTGCGTTGGTCGAGGCAAGCCATGACCTTTACGGCGGACGCTGGACAACACTGCGCCGGGTGATCGTGCCGGGGGCATGGCCGGGGCTGATGGCGGGGGCAGTGCTGGTCTTTGTCCCTGCCCTTGGCTCCGTGCTTGAACCGATCCTGCTGGGCGGCGGCAAGGTCATGATGATGGGCAACCTTATCCAGCGGCAATTTGGCGGCGACCGCGACTGGCCTTTCGGGTCGGCAATTGCCCTGTGTTTGATGGCGGTTGTGATCATTGTGCTGACCATCAATGCCCAACGCGCCGCACGACAGGAACGGTTAGCGGCATGAGAAAGGCGCGCAAAGATCGTAATGTCCTGCTCTACCCCGGTTTCGGGCTCTTTACGGTTGCCTTTTTCGCCTATCTCTACCTGCCGATTGCAGTGGTGGTGTTCTATTCCTTCAACGCCAACAGGATCGTGTCGGTCTGGACCGGATTTTCGCTGGAATGGTATGGCAAAGCGCTCGCGAACCGAAGCCTGATGGCCGCTGTCAGCACCTCCCTGACTGTCGCCATCACGGCCACAGTGATTGCAACAGTCGTGGCCCTGATGGCAGCCCTTGTTCTGACGCGACCGAAGGGCCTGCGGTTTGCCAGACTGTCCGAAACCATCGTGAATTTGCCGCTGCTTCTGCCGGAAATCGCCCTGGCGGTTGCCTCTCTTATCGTGTTTTCCCAAATTGGCCTTGCCGACGGGATGATCCGGCTCGTCATATCGCATACGGTCTTCTGCATCCCCTTTGCCTATCTGCCGATCCGCGCGCGGCTGCTAACCCTTGACCCCGATCTGGACGAAGCTTCGGCCGATCTTTACGCCAGCCGCTGGGTCACGTTCCGGCGGGTGACGCTACCGCTGATCCTGCCCGGAATCTTTGCAGGGGCGACGCTGGCCTTTGTTATCTCGATGGATGATTTCATCACCTCGAACATGGTCAGTTCTGGAGGCACCACAACGCTGCCTGTCTATATCTTTGGACTGGTGCGCAAGGGAACGACGCCAGAGTTGAACGCCCTGTCATCGATCATCATTCTGGTGTCGCTGGCCATAGCACTTTTGGTTCTCTTCGTCGCCGCTTTGCGCCGCCGCGCTGACCCACCCCCTATTACACCCAAACCGGCCGGTTGAAGCCGGGCCTTCTAAACCCAACCCAAACGGGAGACTGCTATGAAAACGACACTTACATCTACGCTGGCCATATCGCTGGCACTTGCCGCTGGAGCCGCGTGGGCCGACGGTAATCTGAATATTTATGCATGGTCGGATTCGATTGACCCCGCGCTGATCGAACAATTTGCCAGCGAACATGGGGTCACGGTCGATGTGGCCAGCTATCAATCGAACGAAGACCTCTTGACCAAACTTCAGGCTGGAAGCTCGGGTTACGACATCGTCATGCCGTCGCAGCATTTCGTGAAAATCATGGTCGATCTGGGCCTGTTGCAGGTGATCGACATCAAATCGACCCCGGCATACGAGCGCATCGCCGAACAGTGGCGCGGACAGTGGTGGGACCCGGACAACGCCTATTCGATCCCCTTCGCGCTGGGAACGGCGGGCTTTGCCGTCAACCGCGATCTCTATTCCGGCCCGATCGACAGCTGGTCCGTCTATTTCGAACCGGGGCCTGACCTTGCCGGCAAGATCGGCAGCCTCGATTACCCGGACGAGGTTGTGGGTGCGGCTCAACTTTACCTTGGCGTGCCATTCTGCAGCGAAAACCCGGAGGAAATGAAGCGGGTTCTTGATCTTCTCAAGGCGCAAAAAGCCAGCGTTGCTTCCTATTCCAGCGACAATATCGAGGACCGGATAGGATCGGGGCAGGTTGCCGCGCATTTCTGGTGGGATGGCGAAGCTTCGCAGTCGCGGATCAAGGGTGCCAATGTCGAATATGCGATGCCCAAGGAAGGTCTGGTCGGCTGGCTAGACTCGCTCGTCGTACCGGTGGGGGCGCCGAACCTTGATAATGCCATGGCCTTTATCGATTTCATGAGCCAGCCCGACCATGCTACCCAGCAGGCCAACTATTATGGCCACGGCTCGCCCATCACGATCAATGAGGCAGATGCGGTCAACAGCCCCGAGGTCGCGCCAGAGATCTATCCGACGGTGCCGGTGGTCTTTTCGCAGGCTTGCTCTCCGGCCGCGCAGGATCTGGTAACACGGGTTTGGACGGAATTGTTGCAGTAACCACTTCTTCCCCGTCCGTGCGGCAAAGCCTGGGCGGGGACCAGACCGGGGACAGATCATGTTGGTTTTACGCGATGCAAGGATATTCGATCGCCCCGGCCGTTGGGCACTGACGATAATCGAGGGGCGGATCGCATGGATCGGCCCCGAGAGCGATGCGCCTCATGCCGGCAAACAGATCGATCTGGGGGGTGCGACCCTGCTCCCCGGGTTTTGCGATTCACATGTGCATCTATTTGGCGGCGGCGCCGCGCTTGGGCAATTAAACCTGGCCGCGGTCCATTCTGCCCCTGATCTGGCGCGCGCGGTGGCGGATTGGGCCACGGCCCACCCCGGGTCGCAACTTATCAGCGCCTACGGCGCCAACTACGATCTGATCGGGTCGAAGGGTCGCCCGGACCGGCATGCCTTGGACGCTGCCCTGCCCGACCGACCGCTCTATATAGCCGCGACCGATTTTCACTGCGCTTGGGCAAACACAGAGGCGTTGCGACAGGCCGGGATCCTGCACGGATCGCCCGTCGAAGGCGTGATGACAGGTAGCGATGGTCTGGCCAGCGGCGAATTACAGGAATTTGCGGCAATGGATCTGGTCAAAGCTATCGGCCCGACCGGTGGACGCGAGGGACTTGGCCTTGTTGGTGCCGAACCCGCAAGCGTGAGCCCTGCCGACCGCACCCGCGATATCCAAACGCTGCGGCAGGCGGTACAAGCCTGTCTGGCCCTTGGTATCACCTCGGTCTGCAACATGGACGGCAACATTTATCAGGCCGAGCTGCTGACAGAACTGGCCCGCGCTGATGCGTTGGACATCGATATCAGCCTGCCGATGACCCTTGTCCCCGGCATGTCAACGGCGCGGCGCGAGGCGCTTTACCTTCAAGCGGCGATGCCGCCAATCGGGCGGTTGCGTTTTGGCGCGGTCAAGATGTTCATGGACGGCGTATTCGATACATGGACCGCCTTTCGTACCGATGATTACCCGGACCGTCCCGGCTTTCGCGGCACACCGCTGTTCTCCCCCGCGGAATATGCCCGCAACTGCATTGAGGCTGACGCCCGCGGGCTCCAGATCGCCACGCATGCGGTCGGTGACGGTGCGGTGCGCGCGGCGCTGGATGGGTACGCCGCCGCAGCAATGGCCAATGGCCGCCGTGACAGCCGCCACCGGATCGAACATATCGACATGATCCACCCTGACGACCTGCCGCGCCTGCGCGATCTGGGTGTTGTGGCCTCCATGCAACCGGTGCATCCACCGGGGTCGAGTGGCTTGCCGCTGGAACCGACCATCTCCATCATGGGGAAGGCGCGGTGGCGCGACACATTCGCTTGGCGGGCCATTCTTGACAGTGGATCGTTGATCGCCTTTGGCACTGATTGGCCGGTCTCCCCGCTGTCGCCCTTCAATGCTTTGCACAGTGCCCTGTCACGCCGCCCCTGGGCCAAGGACGGCCCCGACATGCGGCTTGATCTTGCCGAATGTCTGGCGGCCTACTCGGCGGCCGGTGCCATGGTGCGGTTTGCCGATGCCTATCAGGGGCAAATCGCAGTTGGCATGCAGGCTGATCTTATCGCCGTGTCGGGCGACTTGGCGAAGCTTGCAAATGCGCGCGACGCCTGCAGGGTCATAATGACGATCTCCAAGGGCAAGATCGCTTTTCAAAGCTGAGCAACCGTCAGTTGCCGATCAATATCTCGTGGCGAGCTGGTATTAATTCCTAAAAAAAAACTGTTGGCCGATTCTTTCGATAGCACCTGAAAAACAATTCGGTACGACCTGACCAATGCAAAACCATCACCCAGCGTAACTTCGGCATTCATCGTGACGCGACAAAGAAAACACAGCTCTTCAAGATCGTCGCCGCAACAGCCAGACGAAGAAGAGCCCGCCGACAAGGCCGGTGACGGTGCCGATGGGTAAATCTTCTGGCGCCATGATGATACGGGCAAAGATGTCGGCCCAAACCATGAAAATCGCGCCAAAAAGCGTCGAGAAGGGCAAGACACGGGCATTATCACCGCCAAGGATCAACCGCACGACATGGGGCATCATCAGACCGACAAAACCGATCATTCCGGAAAAGGCGACCATGACCCCGGTGATCAGTGCGCCCGCGACGAAGACTTCCAGACGGGTTTGTGCCGGATCGAGACCGAGCGTTGCGGCAGTCTCGTCACCCACGGCCATTGCGTTGAGCGCGCCGACCTTTGACCAGAGCCATAGGCCGGCCAACCCGAGAATGACCCCTGGATAGATCAGGTGTGACCATTGCGCGAGACCCAGCCCGCCAAGCATCCAGAAGACGACCGTATGGGTGGCGCGGGGATCACCGAGAAAGATCAGGATATTGGCCCCCGCCATCACGATGAATGACACCGCGACACCTGCCAGAACCAACCGGTCGGCCGAGGTCGCACCCGCGATCCGCGCCGTGCCGACGACGAAAAACGCGGCAACAAGCGCACCGGCGAAAGCCAGAAGCGGTACGGTCAGAAGACCGAGGAAAAGCCCGGTATGCAAGAGCGCCAGGATCGCGCCGAAAGCCGCGCCGGACGAGATGCCAAGCAGATGCGGATCGGCGAGCGGGTTGCGGGTGACGGCCTGCAGCGCGGCCCCTACAAGGCCAAGCCCACCGCCCACAAGAGCTGCGAGCAGCGCACGGGGGAAGCGGATTTCCCAGACAATCGCGGCATGCGATCCCGCCTCTGCCACGCCGGGCGAAAGCTTTGACAGGATCACATTGATCACCGTGACCAACGGCACCTGCACCGCGCCAACCGATACCGCAACGAGGATGGACAGACCAAGAAAGCCGAGCCCAGCCACCGCCCCGGCACAAAGTCCAAGGCGCCCTGCGGCTGTTGGCATGACGGTGGTGATATCGGCCATTTCCGTCCCTCCGTTCCCGTCAGTTTACAAGCTTGTCGCGCGCCGCGGCGAAACCCGCGACCAGTTTTTCCACCGCGCGGATATTGCGGGGGCCGGGTGTTGCCTCGACATAATCGAGTACGACGAAATTGTCGTTCCGGACCGCCGACATGTCTGCAAAGGCAGGGTTCGACTTCATGAAGTCGATTTTGTGTTCCGCCGTCACCTCGCCGTAGTTGATGATGACCACGACCTCGGGATCGCGCGCTACCACCGGTTCCCACCCAACTGTGGCCCAGCTTTTCTCCAGATCGTCCATGACGTTCACACTGCCCGCCGCCTCGATCAGCGCTGTCGGCATCGCGTAGCGCCCAGCGGTAAAGGGCGTGTCCTCGCCGCTGTCATAGACGAAGACACGCAAAGGATTGGCCCGGTCAATGCCTGCCGTGACCTCCGCCAGCCGCGTCTCGTATCCCGCGATCAATTCAACTGCCTTCGCCTCGACCCCGAAGATGCGACCGAGATTCAAAAGGTCGTTATACATGTCGGCCATCGCCACCTTGGGCTTTCCGCCGATGTGGATGCAACTTTCCGTCAGTTCGTAGACCTTGATCCCAAAGGGCGCGAGCGTTTCGGGCGTTACCTCGCCACCGACAGTCATCCCGTAGTTCCAGCCGGCAAAGAAGAAATCCGCCCCTGCACCTACCAGAACCTCTTTCGTCGGGTATTTCTCCGACAGTTCCGGCAATTCGGCGACACCGTCGCGCATCTCCGCGTCCAGTGTATTCCAGCCCGAAATGCCGGTATAGCCCACCATCCGGTCAGCAAGGCCGAGGACCAGCATCATCTCGGTCAGGTTCACGTCGTTGGAAATCGCCCGGGCAGGCGGAGCGTCGAAGGTCACGTCACGGTTACAGCTGGTGACTGTCACCGGATCGGCAAGCGCAGCGCTGGCGGACAACAAGAGGGCAAGGGCGGGCTGTTTCATTCAAGGCTCCGTCAAAGGATTAAAGGTGAAAGGAAAAACGCGGGGCGCCACCCGATCGATCGATCCGGGCGGAGACGTCGAAGGCGCGGGCGATGATCTCGGATGTCAGGATCTCTGCCGGGTTCCCCTCGGCCAGTTTGCGACCGTCAGCAAGGATCAGCAGCCGGTCGGCGAATTCGGCGGCCAGGGTCAGATCATGCAGCGTGAGCACGACAGTCAGGCCAAGCCGACGCAGAAGCGCCAAGAGCTCCAATTGGTGGCGGATGTCGAGGTAGTTCGTGGGTTCGTCGAGGACAAGAAGTTCCGGCTCTTGCGCGAGCGCCCGGGCGATCATCACACGCTGCCTTTCTCCGCCTGAGAGGAGGCCGAACCGCACATCCGCAAAGCGGGTAAGGTCGAGAAGCCGGAGCGCATCGGTCACAACCATTTCGTCACGCGCACCGGCGCCGGAAAACCCGCCCCTATGCGGCAGGCGACCAAGGCCGACCATCTCGCGCACTGTCAGGGCGAAATCCGTGGGCTGTTCCTGTAGGACGGCGGCTACACGCCGTGCCGCCACCCGCCGGGGCAAGGCGTGCAGGTCGGCCCCTGAAAGCAGTACCTGCCCCGCACGCGGCGCCAGATAGCGGTAGATCAGTCGCAGAAGTGTCGACTTACCCGCGCCGTTCGGGCCGCAGATCGCCAGCACATTGCCGCGTGGCACCATAAAGGACAACTCATGCAGGATGTCGGGCGCGCCTTTCGGCCCCCACGCGAGGCCTTTGGCCACGAGATGCGGTGCATCGCAAGCTGCATTGGGTGCGGACACCCGGGGCTTAGCCATCAGACCACTCCTTCCGGGACACCCCGCCCGGGTCGAGAACCAGATTCAGATGGCAGGTCTCCTGACTTCGCGGGTCATAGCGCGCCCCGCCTTCCCAGCCCGGATCGGGCCAGTGGCGTCGGGGGTTGCTCGCCGCTTACAGTTGCGGGGGCAGTCATGGGTTTGGCGCCTGATGGCTACACCGCACCATGTTCCCTTTTGATCCGGCACCGCTTTGCGGGGTTCGCCGGAACCATCGGAGGTCAATCTACCCAAGGCAGAGCGCGGCGCGGCGGCATACGCGACACACAACACCTCATTAGCGACTGGTGGCTGCCGGGCCGCTGCCAGCGGCCTGCCCTTGGCTGCCGCTTACACGCATTGACTTGCTCAGAATGCCTTGAGCCATGGATGCGGCAAGCCTTGGCAGAACGTGCCCTGCTACTGAGTCCGGTGCATCGTCTTGACCCATTACAGGGGCCATTGACCCGGCCCCTTACTCCACTGCTGACATTTCAGTCTGATTATTGAAGCGGCAAACGGCGTGTCGGACCATTTGGCAAGGCATGACCACTGGCATGAGCAGTTGAAGCCAGGTTCCTTTCATCAGACCCTGTCTATGTTTGCAGACTTAACCAATGATCTTAAGGGTTGCGAAAGGGTTGACCATGGCCCGTCAAGAAGCCGATGAAAAACCGCGATCAGCTGGTCGGCTGCACGGCGTTGCAAATCCTCAGGAAATTCCTGATGTGCCAACAGACAGAGCGCGCGTTGCGCCTTGTCCGGACAGGGGCAGAAGTCCAGTTTGCCCAAGCTTGCGGGTGACTGGAGTAGACAGAAAGCCGATGTAACCGACCAGCCGTAGCCAACCTGCACAAAACGCAGCAGGCTTTGCGTAGAGTCGAAACTGAACCTTGCGGCTTCAGTTGCACCTAGTTCCGTTGCGATTGCCGCTGTCGCCCGACCGAATTTCGAATTTCGGCCAAAGGCCACCTGTGGGTGCTCTGCCACTAGCGTGGCCAACGGCACGTCCGCCATCGAACGGGGCCGCACAATAGATAGGGGTCACAAAACAAGGGAATGGAACGTGCATTAATCGCTTGCGCGAACGGCTGACAATCAATGGCCAGATCGCATCGCCGGGCTTGCAGCGTCTCTTCGATCCACGGAGAGATCCCTGATCGCAATTCCAGTGTCTGCGCCAGCTTGCCGGCTGCAGCAAGAAACTCTGCCCCAAGAATACAGGACAGGCTGTCCGGCATGACGATTCTCAATACATCGAGCGGCGCGTCCTTCACGGCACAGACACGCCTGAGCAGACTGTCCAGATCCGCAATTCGGTCAGGTAGCTCCCTTGCCAGAATTTCACCGGAACGGGTCAAACCGAAAGGACGTTCCTTGCGCAATAGCAGGGGCACTTCCAGATGCGCCTCCAATCGTTGCACATGTTGCGTCACGGTTGGCTGAGAAAGGCCAAGCGCCCGGGCGGCAAGCGAAATATTTCCGGTTTGGGCTACTGCCAGGAAGCTTCGCAGCAGCATCAGGTCAACAGGGTCTGTTCGATTCATCGCAATACCAACTATTGTTTTTCGCAATACTATAGAAAGCTATGACACCCGCTGCAAACATTGTCATTTTGACGCGCGAATCTGGCTTTGGAGCAAATCATGAAAACACATGCGCAGGCGGTCGTTATTGGTGGCGGG
>JBARVM010000378.1:0-6380 GCA_049646265.1 Paracoccaceae bacterium | reverse complement strand
CGATAACGGCGCCCTGCAGCCGATCTGGGGCGCGCCGGGCCCGGTAGCGGCGCTGCAGCAGCGTCTGGCCGACACGGAACCCGGCGATATCGTCGAATTTTGCCCCGCCCTGCCCACCATTGCCAGCGCGATCGGCGACCGAATAGCCCGGCACGGGGGGGCGGCGCTCTTGATTGACTATGGTGACTGGCACTCCAAGGGCGATACGTTTCAGGCGGTCGCGGCCAACAAGGCGGCTGACGCATTTGCCAATCCCGGACAGGCCGACCTGACCGCGCATGTCGATTTCGAAGCCCTGTCGCTGGCCCTTGGTGCCGCTGGCGCCCGGGTCAGCGCCATGACCCATCAGGGGGAATTTTTGATGCGCCTCGGAATAGGGCAGCGCGCCGAACGACTGGCGCGGTCACTCACGGGCGAGGCGCTGACCCAGCATCTGGCGGGCTATAGGCGCTTGACCCACCCATCGGAAATGGGACAACTGTTCAAAGTGATTGCCTGCGGCCCGACCAATGGCACAGACCTGCCCGGACTGGATTGGCACGAATGCCTGCAACCCTGAATGTCGTAACCCACAAGTCCCTGATGCCGCTGGTCCACGGGTTCTTTACCCGCAAGGGCGGTGCCTCATCCGGCATTTTTCAGGGGTTGAACTGCGGCACTGGCTCGTCTGACCAGTCAGAGGCGGTAACACTCAATCGTGAAAGGGTGGCAAAATGGCTGGGTGTCGCGCCGGAAAATCTGGCCCGTGTGCATCAGATCCATTCAGCCGACGTGCTGACCGTCACTACTCCAATTGACACCCCACCCAAGGCCGACGCGCTGGTCACCGACCGGCCGGGGATTGCGCTGACCGTCCTCACGGCAGATTGCCAGCCGGTCTTGTTCGCGGACCGGGTGGCAAATGTGATCGGTGCTGCCCACGCGGGCTGGCGCGGCGCGCTGTCGGGCGTGCTTGGCAATACGGTCGCGGCGATGTGCGCCCTCGGTGCCAAGCCTGAACGGATACATGCGGTCATCGGCCCCTCCATCTCGCAGGCCGCCTACGAGGTTGGCCCGGATTTCCGCGACGTGTTTCTGGCCGAAGACAGGGGCTATGACCGGTTTTTTGCCAGTGGCGATGGCGACAGGCTGCGTTTCGATCTGACCGCCTTTGGCCTTTACAAGCTTAAACAGGCCGGCGTGACTGAGGCCTATCGAACTGGTCAGTGCACTTACGCGGAAGAAGAGAACTTCTTTTCCTACCGCCGTTCGACCCACCGCCACGAGGCCGATTACGGCCGCCAGATTGCCGCTATTCGGCTCTGACCGGCTAAGCGGACGGGGATTTTCGAATCGTTCGAACCGCTGCGGCTTGCCACAATTTTTCCTGAATCACACGGGACTGTTGACACCACCGGTTGCAATGCTGGTTTTCCGGACTGGATTGTTGGCATGACTTTTGTTGAAACTCGGTAAAGTTTGACAGACCCCCCTTCAATAACGGATAGCTATTGGACGGGTCGTATTTTCGGCCTGGACTGACGTTCTGATTTGTAGGGTGGGGGCGCCCGAAAGAAATTTAGACCGGAAGGTTATTTGATGACTTATTCAGCCCTGAAGGGTGCGGATTTTGCCGCGCCCGTTACAACCAACAATTTCCGCATCAAGGATCTGCCGGCGCTTCCGCGCGGCGCCCGACCCGCGCCTCGACCTGTGCGCCCGTCTTTCATGAACCGTCGCTATGAAATTCAATGGCTTAACGATGATGGCCTTGTCGATTTCGCTAGCCGCTCCGCCCCGGCCCTGCCAGAATTTGAAGAGGCGTTCTGCGCCCTTGCACGTGGCACGCTCGTCGAAACCACCAACGGCACCGTCGCCATAGAAGACCTTGAACCCGGCATGGTTGTGGTCACGGCAGAGGGCCGCGAGGAACGCATCATCTGGATCGGATCGATGACAATGTTCCCGCCCAACACGATCTCTGGCGTTGCGCCCGCCTCTTTGACCCGCATCACCGCTGATGCCTTCTACAGCGGCCGGCCGCTCACCGATCTCCTTCTGGGTGAACAGGCGCGTGTTCTGGTTCGGGGCGCTCGCGCCCAATCGGCAGGCCACAAGGAAGCCTATGTCCCCGCGCGGTCGCTGATCGACGGCGACACGATCATCAAGGTGACGCCGATCGCGCCGATGGCGATGTATCATGTGGTTCTGGAGCAGCAGGGCTCGCTGGTCTGCGCCGGCATGGAAATCGAGAGCTACCACCCTGGCCGCAATATTTCCGAACGGCTCGACCCGCAGCTTGCGCAAGCCTTGCTGTCGCTCTTCCCGACGATGAAGACTTTTTGCCAGTTCGGACCCTTGGCGCATCCGCGCCTGTCGCAGAACGAGGCGGAAAGCATGATGGCCGCTTAAGCAGGTGCCGTGGGGGCAGTGCTTGAGGCGCGGGTACAGAGCCTAAGTTTCGAACCCAAGGGGGCTTGGCTGATCAGCCGAGGCGCGCAACCCGCGCCTCAAGCACATCAAATGGGACGCCCGGTTCGTCCTTGGCGCAGCGTATGACCAGGCTGGTCTTGACGCTGGCCACATTGTTGGCCTTGAGCAACTCTTCGGTCAGAAAGGCCTGAAAGCTGCTCAGATCCGGCGCAACGCATTTCAGAATGAAATCGATCTCGCCATTCAGCATATGGCATTCCCGCACAAGCGGCCATTCACGGCAGCGGCCCTCAAAAACCGCCAGATCCGCCTCTGCCTGGCTGTTCAGGCCAACCATGGCAAAGACATGCACCTCGAACCCCAGTTCCCGGGGATTGATATCGGCGTGATAGCTGCGGATGTAGGAGGCTTCTTCCAGTGTCCGCACCCGGCGCAGACAGGGCGGCGCAGAGATGCCAACACGGCCAGCCAGCTCGACATTGGTCATCCGGCCATTCGCCTGCAGCTCCGCAAGGATCTTGCGGTCAATCTCATCAAGCTTGTGGCCGGGCATTCCATTTCTCCTGTCGTGTTGGCGGAACTTACTGGCAGGAGCCGTCATGCGCAATATTCTTTCGCACTTCGGCAAGATTTGGAAAGCCAAGGATGTCCAGGCCCCCTTTCCCCGCGCGCCGATGCTGATTATATCCCTTTGGTGATCTAGCGGGGAAGGGCAACGGACATGACAAACACACGCCACACACGGGTGCTGATAATCGGCTCGGGCCCCGCGGGCTATACTGCGGCGGTCTATGCCGCGCGCGCCATGCTGAACCCGATCCTTGTGCAGGGCATTCAACCGGGTGGCCAGCTGACCATCACGACAGAGGTGGAAAACTGGCCTGGCGACAGCCACGTGCAGGGCCCAGATCTGATGGTGCGCATGGAAGAACATGCCCGCGCCATGGGGGCAGAGGTGATTTCCGACCATATTTCGGCGCTTGACCTGTCCAAGCGGCCCTTCACCACCCAAAGTGATAGCGGAACCGTCTACTCCGCCGATGCGGTCATTCTTGCGACAGGCGCGCAGGCCAAATGGCTGGGTCTGCCCAGCGAGGAGAAGTTCAAGGGTTTCGGCGTGTCCGCCTGTGCCACCTGCGACGGTTTCTTCTATCGCGGCAAGGAGATTGTCGTGGTTGGCGGTGGCAACACGGCAGTGGAAGAGGCGCTGTTCCTCACGAACTTCGCCACCAAGGTAACGCTGATCCACCGCCGCGACACGTTGCGGGCCGAAAAGATCATGCAGGACCGGCTATTCAAACATCCGAAAATCGCGGTGATCTGGAACCATGCTGTCGAAGAAGTGCTGGGCGAGGCTGGCGGCGCGGGTGTCACCGGCGTGCGGATCAAGGATACAAAGACCGGCACCGAACAGGTTGTACCCTGCAGCGGCTGCTTTATCGCCATCGGCCATGCGCCCGCCTCCGAACTGGTCAAGGATCAGCTGGAACTTCATTCAGGTGCCTATGTGAAGGTCAAACCCGGATCGACCGAAACCTCCATCCCCGGCGTCTTCGCGGCAGGTGACCTGACTGATCACGTCTATCGTCAGGCCGTCACCAGTGCCGGGATGGGCTGTATGGCTGCTCTAGATGCGGAACGGTGGTTGGCGGCAGAGGATGCCAAAGACGAGACCGCAGCCGCGGCGGAATAGGCTTTGGGCGCTGCCTGACAGCACATCTTCCGTAGACACAAAGAACTTCACGCCCTTCCTCGAATATTTTCGCAGCAATGCGCGACCGACAGTTTGTTGCAGAACGGCCACCGGTTGTCCGAACCGCATTGCTCGGCGAAAATTTCTTCCCTTCCGACCTTGGTTATGAAATATGTTCAACATTGAACATATATTGAGTCGCCGAAATAGTGCCTTCCGATGCGCAATCTCTTACGGAAGACGATCAACTCTTCCGCCTGCTGCGTCAGCTTGACCAGCGGCCCGACGCGTCGCAGCGCGCGACGGCGGATGCGATTGGCGTCAGCCTTGGCACGCTCAACAGTCACCTGCGCGCGGCAGCGGAGGCCGGGTATATCCGTATCGCTGACCGGAATGGCCCCGACCGCCGCCAGCGCTTCACCTACGAGCTGACCACCAAGGGCGCCGCCGCCAAGGCCCGCCTGACCGACCGGTTCCTCGCCCGCAAACTCGCCGAATATGACGCGCTTCATGCCGAACTGACCGGCAGCGAAAGCGGTCTTCTCCAACTCAAGAAAAGGACCCCCCTCATGCAATCCAATCTTGCACCGATCCCGGAGCTTTACGTCTCCTACGACTCTGCCCAGAAGCTGAAGCACGAAGCGGGTGCCCTTCCCTCTTGGGATCTGACGCCGCGCCAGGTCTGCGATCTGGAACTTCTGATGAATGGCGGCTTCTACCCGCTGAAGGGTTTCCTGAGCGAGGCCGATTATGATGGCGTGGTCGAGAATATGCGCCTGGCCGACGGCACACTCTGGCCGATGCCAATCACGCTTGATGTCAGCGAGAAGTTCGCCGAAGGGATCGCGCCGGGCCAGGACATTGCGTTGCGCGATGCAGAGGGTGTGATCCTTGCCATCCTCTCGGTCACCGACAAATGGGAGCCGAACAAGGCGCGCGAGGCCGAAAAGGTTTACGGCGCCGACGATATCGCCCATCCGGCGGTGAACTATCTGCATAATCAGGCGGGCAAGATCTATCTTGGCGGCCCCGTCACCGGCATTCAGCAGCCCGTCCATTACGATTTCAAGGCCCGCCGCGACACGCCGAACGAATTGCGCGCCTATTTCCGAAAACTTGGCTGGCGCAAGATCGTCGCCTTCCAGACCCGCAACCCCTTGCACCGCGCCCATCAGGAACTGACCTTCCGCGCCGCACGCGAAGCACAGGCGAACCTCTTGATCCACCCGGTCGTCGGCATGACCAAACCGGGCGATGTCGATCACTTCACCCGCGTGCGCTGCTATGAGGCGGTGCTGGACCAATACCCCTCTTCCACCACCACCATGTCGCTCCTTAACCTTGCCATGCGCATGGCCGGCCCGCGCGAGGCGGTCTGGCACGGGCTGATCCGCAAGAACCACGGCTGCACCCATTTCATCGTCGGCCGCGACCATGCGGGCCCCGGCAAGAATTCGGCTGGGCAGGATTTCTACGGCCCCTATGACGCTCAGACCCTGTTCAAGGAACATGAGGCCGAGATCGGGCTGGAGATGGTGGACTTTAAACATATGGTCTATGTGCAGGAAAAAGCACAATATTTCCCCGCAAATGAAGTGCCGGAAGGCGATACGGTTCTGGATATTTCTGGCACCGAACTTCGCCGCCGCCTGCGCGAAGGGCTGGAGATCCCCGAATGGTTCTCCTTCCCGCAAGTGGTTCAGGAACTGCGCCGCACCTCGCCCGCCCGCAATAAACAGGGCTTCACCGTCTTTTTCACCGGTCTTTCGGGCTCGGGCAAGTCGACCATCGCCAACGCTTTGATGGTCAAGCTGATGGAGATGGGCGGCCGTCCGACGACGCTTCTGGACGGCGATGTGGTGCGGAAACACCTGTCGTCAGAGCTTGGCTTTTCGAAGGAACACCGCGACATCAACATCAAGCGTATCGGGTATGTTGCCTCCGAGATCACCAAGAACGGCGGTATCGCGATCTGTGCGCCCATCGCGCCCTACACGGCCACCCGCCGCGCGGTGCGCGAGATGATCGAGGCTTTCGGCGCCTTCATCGAAGTTCATGTCGCAACGAGCGTTGAGGAATGCGAACGCCGCGACCGCAAGGGGCTTTACAAGCTCGCCCGCGAGGGCAAGATCAAGGAGTTCACTGGTATTTCAGACCCTTACGAGGTTCCGGAAAACCCTGAACTGCGCGTCGAGACAGAAAATGTCGATGTCGACAACTGCGCCCATCAGGTCATCTTGAAGCTTGAATCGCTCGGCCTGATCAAGGCCTGACC
>JBARVM010000377.1:0-4014 GCA_049646265.1 Paracoccaceae bacterium | reverse complement strand
CCCATAGACGGTATATTGACCGTTGAGGAAATTGTTGTCCTTGAAGTTGATGAAAAACTGCGAATTGGCCGAGTTGGGGTTGGACGAACGCGCCGCCCCGATCGTGCCACGCTCATGCGGCAGTTTGGAAAATTCCGCCGGCAGGTCCGGCAGGTCAGAGCCACCCGTGCCTGCCCGGCCGGGATTCCAGCCCTGTTCCATATTAGCATTGGCCACATCGCCGGTCTGCGCCATGAAACCGTCGATCACCCGGTGAAAGGCCACATTGTCATATTTGCCAGCGCGCGCCAGTTCCTTCATCCGCGCGGTATGCTTCGGGGCGACGTCCGGCAAAAGCTCTATAACCACCGGCCCGTCCTTCAGCTCGATAATAACGGTGTCTTCGGGGTTCTTGATCTCGGCCATGGGGCTCTCCTTGATGGGCTGTAAGTTATCACGAATGCGTTGCGCCGGGAACCTAAGGGGGAAAAGCGCCGCTGAAAAGAGCAAAGGCGCATCCGCCAGTTGACCTTGGCAGGGGAATTGAGGCAGGGGATCAGGCAGGATACGCGCTGCGGGCGGCAGGAACGCGCCGCTGGGATCGACCGAATTGCAAAGGGTATGGTGATGGGTTGGAAGACGATTGATGATATGGATTTCAAAGACCATGTGGCACTGATCCGCGTGGACATCAACGTGCCGGTAGAGGCCGGGCGCATTACCGACACAACCCGTATCGACAAGATCGCCCCGACCGTGCGCGATATTCTGGCCCGTGGCGGCAAGCCGGTGCTTTTGGCGCATTTTGGCCGACCCAAGGGGCGCGTCGTTGCGGAAATGAGCCTGACTGTGACCCTGCCTGCCCTTGAACAGGCGCTTGGCTGCAAGGTGCACTTTGCCGATGATTGTATCGGCGCCACTGCGAAAAAGGCCGTGGCGGCGCTGGCTGCGGGAGAGGTGCTCTTGCTGGAAAACACCCGTTTTCACGAGGGTGAGGAAAAGAACGCGCCGGAAATGGCCGCCGCTCTGGCCGCACTTGGCCAGATCTATGTGAATGACGCCTTTTCCGCCGCGCACCGCGCCCATGCCTCGACCGAGGGGATTGCGCGGCTGCTCCCCTCTTGCGCGGGCCGTCTGATGGCGGCGGAGCTGAAGGCGCTGGAGGCCGCACTGGGCGATCCGGAACGGCCACTCGCGGCGGTGGTCGGCGGCGCCAAGGTTTCGACCAAGATCGACCTTTTGAGCAATCTGGTTGAAAAGGTCGATCATCTGGTGATCGGCGGCGGCATGGCCAATACGTTCCTTCTGGCCAAGGGGATCGAAATCGGCACATCGCTGGCCGAACGTGAAATGCTGGACACGGCGCGCGGCGTTCTGGCCAAGGCGGATCAGACCGGCTGTACCATCCATTTGCCGCTCGACATCACGGTTGCGCGGGAATTTGCCGCAGGGGCTGCCTCGGAAACCCTGCCTGTTGCTGCCTGCCCTGCCGATGCGATGATCCTTGATGCGGGGCCAGCGACCGTTGCCGCCCTGTCCAAGTTGTTTGAAGGCTGCAAGACGCTGATATGGAACGGCCCGCTTGGCGCTTTCGAGATCACGCCCTTTGACGCGGCAACCAATGGCGCGGCGCGCAAGGTGGCCGATCTATCAGCCGCAGGGCGTCTGATTTCGGTTGCCGGGGGCGGCGATACGGTCGCGGCGCTGAACAAGGCTGGTGTTGCGGCAAACTTCACCTATATCTCTACTGCGGGCGGCGCCTTTCTCGAATGGATGGAAGGCAAGGAACTGCCCGGCGTCGCGGCGCTGATCGGCTAGGGCCAGAATGCCTTAATTCCGCCCGGTCGCCATGCAAAAGGCAGCGGCGCAGGGCAAGAGCAAGGGAATGACATGACGGAAAACGCAGGTCTGCGCGGCTGGACACTGATTACCGGTGCTTCCGAAGGGTTGGGGCGCGAATTTGCAGCCCTCGCCGCTGCCGAAGGGCGCGACCTTATCCTTGCCGCACGGCAGGCCGACAAGATGGAGGCGATGGCCGAAAAGTTGCGTGCCCGTTACAAGATCGCGATCGAGGTTCTGCCGACCGACCTTTCAGACCCGGAGGCGGTGGAACTTTTGTGGCGCCGCGCCTCTTCCCGGCGGCGGATCGACATTCTGGTCAATAATGCGGGGCTTGGCTATAACGGCGCCTTCAGCGCCGAGGATTTCAGCCGCGAAAAGGCGTCGATCAACGTCAATGTCATGGCGTTGACCATCCTGATGAAACACGCCGTGCCACATATGATGGCCTCCGGCGGCGGGCGCATCCTCAATATCGCCTCGGTCGCGGCCTTCATGCCCGGGCCCTATATGGCTGTCTATCACGCAACCAAGGCCTATGTTCTCGCGCTTTCCGAAGCGGTCAGCGAAGAATTGCGCGGCAGCAAGGTGACGATCACCACCCAATGTCCGGGGCCCACCGCCACCAATTTCCAGAAAGACGCCGCGATGGAAAATGCGCCGGTGATGAAACAGCGCATTCCCACGGCTGCCTCTGTGGCACGCGCAGGATGGAAGGCGATGAAAAAAGGGCGGCGGCTGCAGATACCGGGCCTGATGAACAAGCTCAACAGCCTTGGGCCGCGTTTCGCGCCCCGCGCTATTGTTCCGCGTATCGTGGCAAAGTATCTAAAACAGCAATAACCGCGCCGAAGTTAGCGCCACCATATTTGCAATGGCCGCGCCCCTGCCCTAAAAGCCGCACATCCGGTCGGCGGTCTTTTGGGCTTGCTGCGCATAACGGGCCGGCCAACATTTTTCGGTGGAGTACAGGATGTCACGTCAGGACCAGACCAAGCAGATGCAATCCGGCAAAGGCTTTGTTGCGGCCCTTGATCAAAGTGGCGGATCGACGCCCAAGGCCTTGAAACTCTACGGAATTGACGAAAACAGCTATAGCGGCGACGCCGAGATGTTCGCGCTGATCCATGCGATGCGGGCGCGTATTGCCACCTCTCCGGCCTTCAATGGCGACCGGGTTCTGGGGGCCATCCTTTTTGAGCGCACCATGGATGACGAGATCGGCGGCATGCCTTCTGCCGAATATCTCTGGCGAGAAAAGCATGTCGTCCCCTTCCTCAAGATCGATCAGGGCCTCGCCGAGGCCGCCAATGACGTCAAGCTGATGAAACCGATCTCGGGGCTTGACGGGCTGTTGCGCCGGGCGGTGGACAAGGGAATTTTCGGCACCAAGATGCGGTCGGTCATCGACGCGGCAAATCGCGCCGGTATCGCCAGCATCGTTGCCCAACAGTTCGATGTTGCCGATCAGATCCTTGCCCATGGTCTTATGCCGATCATCGAGCCTGAGGTGACAATTTCCATCGCCGACAAGGCCGCGGCAGAAGATATGCTGCGCGACGAAATCGCCCGGCATCTTGATCAACTGCCCGCCGACCGGCAGGTGATGCTGAAACTGTCGCTGCCGACTGTCGACAACCAGTATGCACCCTTGATCGACCATCCGCGCACCATGCGGGTCGTGGCGCTTTCGGGTGGCTATTCGCGCGACGCGGCCAATGCGGCACTGGCCCGCAATCGCGGTATGATCGCCAGCTTTTCCCGCGCGTTGACAGAGGGGCTCTCGGCCCAGCAAAGCGACGCGGAGTTCAATGCGTCCCTTGATCAGACGATCCAGTCGATCCGCGATGCGTCGGTCGCTGGCTGACAGACAACAGGGCTAAAAATAGTTTTATTTTAAGGATTCCCTTTCGTTTCTGAATGTGCGAATCTGTCGAAACCCGCCCGTCAGAGGCGGTCAGAGGCAGAGTTACGCAGCAGAGGCATCATGCGTCTTTCCCGTTTCAGACCCGCCATGGGGGCCGCCATTACCGGTGTGCTTTTCTTGGGCGTGGCCTCCTATTTTGCCTTTGCCGCCGTGCAGGGCAATTTCGGGGTGGTCAAACGGGTACAGGTGACCGCCGACAAGGCCGCCCTGACCGAAGAGCGGGACCGGCTCAGGGCCGAGGTCACGCGGATGCAAAACCTGACGCTTCG
>JBARVM010000376.1:0-3171 GCA_049646265.1 Paracoccaceae bacterium | reverse complement strand
TTCAATGGCGTTGACATTCTGGATGGGTTGCCGCGCCGTCTGGCTACCATGGACGCCTGCCGCCGTGATATCGGTCAGCGCGCCGCAGCGATCATTGCGGGCCATTCCTCCTCCGGCATGGTTGGTGGCGAACGCGTGGAACTGACACCGACTTTGCAGCTCGGCGACACAATCCGCCGGGCCTGATTATCCTCAGCCCCGCGCGGGCGGATCGCGGCGCAGCAGGTAGATATCCATGATCCAGCCATGTTTGGCGCGTGCCTCTGCCCGGCGCGCGACGATCTTGTCCGCCATCTCGGCCAAGGGTCCGGCCATGGTGATCTCTTCCGCCATGCCGACATAGGCGCCCCACCAGATCGACACACCTTGCGGCGCAATCGCCTGAAAGGAACATTCGCCGTCCAGCATGATCACCAGCGTATCAACCCCCGCTGGCCAGCCCTCGTCACGCAGGCGGCGACCCGTGGTAATAGTAAAGGGAGCACCGATTTCATTCAGCGGAATGGCATGGGATGCCGTCAGCGCCTGAAGCGAGGTGATGCCTGGCACAACCGAGATCCGAAGGGGCATGGATCGGGCGACACGCCCGGCAATGCGCAAGGTACTGTCATAAAGCGACGGATCGCCCCAGACCAGCAGCGCCACGCGGCCAGAACTGCCCATTTGGGCCAGAATAGTCTCTTCCCAGACTGCTGCTATCGCATCATGCCAGGCATCGACCCGCGCGGTATAATCGGCGATTGCAGGGTCACGCACCGGCAGATCGAACTCGGCAAAACGGGTGGACGGGTTGGTGATGACCTCGGCGCAAATGGTCCGGCGCAACTCAGCCAGATCGGCCTTGTTCTCACCCTTACGCGGGATAAGCACCAGATCGGCGCCATTCAGCGCCTTGATCGCCTGCAAGGTCAGGTGATCGGGGTTGCCAGTGCCGATGCCAATCAGGATCAGGTCGATCATCGCGTCCCCAGACATGGCCCACCAGCCATCGTTGCAGTGCGGGAACCCCGGCGACTGACGCCGGAGCTCCCTGACTATGTTAGCCGGCCTTGCCGGACCAGAACCGTGCGGCCAGCATGCCCAAAACAGCCCAGCCAGCAAAGCCTACCGCCAGCACCCGCGCCGAGAAGGCCGATGCGACCTCTGGCGGGGCAACGCCTGAAAAGCCTTCAAGCTCTGGCGCGCCGATCAGATGCGGGGCGGCCAGCAGGATGCAGCCCAGAACAAGTGCACCGAACCCGCGTCCGTATGCCAGCCCGGCCAGCCCGGCCGCTGTCGCCAGAACCGTACCGGCCCACCAGATCTGCCGCGCTGCAAGATCGGCGGCCATGGTGCCCGGCAATTCAGGCGCAAGACCGATGGCTGGCGCAAGTTGCAAGGCGACAAAGCCCGCCAGCCCCCACAAGATACCATCACGTGCTGTCACGCTTCGACCGAACTGTTCAGCCGTCGCAAAGGCTGCCGTCAACAAAAGGCCAAAGCCGCTATAGGTCAACATCCAGAAGAGAACGGTCAGACCATTGCGCGTCATATCGCTGCCAGCCGCCTCTTCCGCGGCGTCAACGCCTGTATCCGACGCTTCCTCGACCGTGTGATTATGGGTGTGGCCATTGGTTGCGGCCGCGTCATCGACGCCGCCGAAATGAACCAAGGCACCGGTTTCATATTCTTCGCCCAGCAGGATATATTTCTGAACGAAAGCGAAATGCAGCAGGGCAGTGAACAGCCCGGCTGCACAGCCAGCGAACAAAGCGCTGGTCACCATACGTTGTATCATCGGTGGATTTTCAGCGCTGCCTTAGTGGCAGGGAAATCCGGTCGCATGGCGCATGTCATGTGCGGCGTCATGCAGGGTGGCCGACTGGGCATGGCCCGCGGCAAAAACGACAGTGGCGCCGATCAGCGCGACAAGGACGATCGACAGCAGAGCCGAAGAGGATTTCGCGGTAACATTGGTCGTTGCGTTCATGTTCATTCTCCTAGTCCGTCACACCCGACGGCGTTTTACGTTGCCTTCCGCTAGGCCGGTCTCCTGACTCGCGGGTCGCAGCCTGCTTTCCACCTTCCCGGCCCAGTTTCCTGGCCCAGTGGCTTTTGGAAAGCCGCTCGCCGCTTACAGTCGCGGGGGCGGTTGGGGCTTTGGGTGCCGCATTTGGTCCACCCTTCCCCATTCCCGTTTCAGTCCCTGGCGCTTTGCACCGACGGGACACCTTGCACGACCATCTGCCAGCAGCAGGCCTTTGCGGTCAAGCCGGAAATGCGCCATCAGAGCATCATAAAACGACCTTGTGGCGGCACCGCTACCGCTATGGCCACAAATTCGCGCCTAGCCGGGAATGCGCGCGATGGCCTTCGTCCGCAAATCGCCAATCGGCCGGGCGTCAGCCAGGGTGCCATCGGCCGAGGCAAGATAAAGCCGCGCAAAGACAAGGATATCGGGCAGATCATCGGGGCCGATTTCGCCGAAAAGATAGGCCATCTTGCCCGGCGCGCGAAAGGCCAATGTGGATTGCCGTGTGCAGCCCGACATGCAGTCGGTTTCCCGCAGCTCTATCGGCAGGGACTGCCCGGCAAAGGCCGCCCGCAATGCCGCGCCAAAACCGGCCTGACCCGCCGGGCAAGAGGCGCAGATCGTGGCGATATGGCCCGTCATGCCTCGGGCGCCAATGGGCCAAGAAGGATCAGCGCGGGCCCGTCACCCGCCTCTGCTTCGATCAGCGAAACGATGGTCGCCAAAGTGCCCCGCACCAGCTTTTGCGCTGGGGTAGAGACGCTTTCAGCCAAAAGGGCCGGCGTGTCCGCAGCCATGCCCGCCCCCTGCAGCCGCCGCGCCAATTCGGCGATGGTGCGCTTGCCCATGAAGACAACCGTTGTTGCCGACGGATCGGCAAGCGCTGCCCAGTTGAGATCTTCGGGCAGGGCGCCGGTCACATCATGGCCGGTGACAAACTGCACCCGCCGCGCGGTCAGCCGCCGGGTCAGCGGAATGCCCGCCGCCGCCGCTGCCGCCATAGCCGAGGTAACGCCGGGGACGATCTCATAAGCGATGCCTGCCTCGCGCAGCGCGGTGATCTCCTCTTCCAACCGGCCGAAAATACCGCTGTCGCCCGACTTCAGCCGTACAACCCTGGCGCCCGTACGGGCATAATCGACCAATAGACGGCTGACGTG
>JBARVM010000375.1:0-5177 GCA_049646265.1 Paracoccaceae bacterium | reverse complement strand
ACCCCATCCTCGAGCCGCCGGGCAAAGTCCACGAGATCAATGCGGAAATTGTCGCCCACTTCGCAAAGAACCGGGGTGCAACCGGCATGGACGACGGCCGATGGCACGGCGGCAAAGGTAAAGGCCGGGATCAGCACCCGAGCCCCCGGCGGCAGGTCGAGCGCCTTTAGCGCCAGGAAGAGTGCCGCCGAGCAGGAAGAAACCGCAAGCGCATAGCGCGCACCAAGAAGCGCGGCAAACTCCGCCTCCAACAGGGCGACGGGGGCCGCCTCTGGCGCCGAATAGCGAAAGAGATCGCCGGAGCTCAGCAGCCGGTCAATCTCTGCCCGCGCCTCGGCGGGGATGGGTTCGGCGCTGTAGGTGTTGGGGGCAGGCATTTTCGCAGTGACACTATTGGACATGGGTTAGCCTTTGCTGTCGCAATCTGGCGCAGATGTAGCAAGTCGCGGCGGGAGTGCAAACTACCCAATGGGGAAAACCGCCTATAGCCCCAGCCGGTCGCGCAGGGAATACCAGCTCATCGCCAGAACAAGAAGCGGCCAGCGCAGGGCAGGGCCACCGGGGAAACGATGGATCGGAATGCTGGCCATCACGTCGAACCGTTCGGCCTGACCCGCCGTCGCCTCGGCCAGAAGCCGGCCGGCAAGCGTGGCCATCGCCACGCCATGGCCGGAATAGCCGGAGGCAGAGAGGATATTGGCGGCGGGCCGGGTAAAGCAGGGCATGCGGTTCACGGTGATGGCAAGGGTCCCGCCCCAGGCATAGTCGATCCGGACGTCGCGAAGCTGCGGATAGATTTTCAGCATCGGCTTGCGCACGGCGGGGGCGATATCGGGAAAGCGGTAGCCATAGCTTTCGCAACCGCCGAAGAGGAGCCGCTGATCCTCTGACAGGCGCCAGTAATTCACCACAAACTTGGTGTCGGCCACGGCAACATTTTCGCGCAGGACCTCCTTGGCGCGGTCGCCGAGCGGTTCGGTGGCAATGACGAAATTGTTGATCGGCATGACGCGGCTGGCGACATGGGCGTTCAGATCGCCAAGATAACCGTTGCAGGCCAAAATGAGGTGATCGCAACGCACCTTGCCCTTGGCGGTATGGACCAGTGGCCGCGCGCCTTGCTCGATACGCGTCACCAGCGTTTCCTCATGAATATGTGCCCCGGCGGCGCGGGCGGCGCTGGCCAGCCCCAACGCATAATTCAAAGGATGCAGATGGCCCGCCCCGCGGTCGATGTCGCCGCCCCGATAGACATCACCCGGCAGGATTTCCGCCAGACCGGCCCGGTCGAGCGGGGTGATCTGGTCATAGCCATAGTCGCGCGAGAGCTTTTCCGCATAGGCGTGGGAATGGGCCACCTCTGCCTCGGTCCAGCAGGCATGGGCGATGCCGGGGTGAAAGGTGCTGGTCATCTTGTGAGCCTGCACCAGATCCTTGACCATGCCGACCGCTTCCAGGGACAGGTCCCAAAGCTGACGCGCCGCCGCCTTGCCAGCGGTTTTTTCCAGCCAGTCCTGATCCTGCCGCTGCCCGGTGCCGACCTGCCCGCCATTACGCCCCGAGGCGCCAAAGCCGACCCGGTGCGCCTCCAGCAGGATGACGCGCATGCCGCGTTCGGCCAGATGCAGGGCGGCCGACAGGCCGGTAAAACCGCCGCCGACGATACAGACATCGCAATCCCTGTCGCCGGACAGGGGCTGGAACCGGCCAATATCCGTGGCGGTGGCAGCGTAGTAACTGGCGGGGTATTGCCCCGCCGTGTCATTGGCAAACAAGAGGTTCATGCAGCCCCCTGGGTCAGACGTTCAGCAGAAGGTGCTCGCGCTCCCACGGGCTGATGACTTGCAGGAACTCTTTGTATTCGTTGCGCTTTACCGCCTCGTAGATGGTGCAGAATTCTGGCGTCAAAGCCTCGTGCACCGGGGCGCATTCGGCAAAGAGGTCCAGCGCGTCACCAAGGTTGGTCGGCAGGTCGCTGTCGCTGACATAGGCGTTGCCGGAAAATTCGGCGCGCGGCATCTTCTTTTCCATCAGGCCGAGATAGCCGCAGACCAGCGTTGCCGCGATCCCCAGATAGGGGTTGCAATCCATGCCGGGCAGGCGGTTTTCCAGCCGCCGCGCCGCCGGATCCGAGATTGGCACGCGCAGGCCGGTGGTGCGGTTGTCGCGGCCCCATTCGAGATTGATCGGCGCGGCGAAGTCCGGCACATAGCGGCGATAGCTGTTCACATAGGGCGCCATCAGTGCCACCACGGCGGGCAGGTAATTCTGCATGCCCGCAACGAAATGCAGGAAGGCATCGGTTTCGCGGCCCGCGGAATCGGAAAAGATATTCTTGCCGGTGCGGGCGTCGATAACCGACTGGTGGATATGCATGGCCGAGCCGGGTTCCCCCTCGATCGGCTTGGCCATGAAGGTGGCAAAGCAATCATGGCGCAGCGCCGCTTCGCGGATCAGCCGTTTGAAATAGAAAACCTCGTCGGCCAGATTGACCGGATCGCCATGTGACAGGTTCAGTTCGACCTGACCGGCGCCGCCTTCCTGCACGATACCGTCGATCTCGAAACCCTGCGCTTCGGCGAAATCATAAATATCGTCGACAACCTTGCCATATTCATCGACCGCAGACATGGAATAGGCCTGATTGGCCATCACCCGGCGGCCAGAGCGGCCGATGGGCGGGATGATCGGCTGGTTCGGGTCGGTATTGCGGGCGACGATGTAGAATTCCATCTCTGGCGCGACAATCGGCTGCCAGCCCTGTTCGGCATAAAGACCGACGAGCCGTTTCAGCACATTGCGCGGCGCCATCGGCACCGGGCGGCCCTGTTGATCATTCACGTCATGGATGACCTGCAAGGTCCAGTCCGCTGTCCATGGCACAGCCGTGGCTGTGGTAAAATCCGGCACCAGAACCATATCGGGTTCGGTAAATTCATTCTCGCCTTCCATGTCGGCGTAATCGCCGGTGATGGTCTGCGCGAAGATGGAGTTCGGCAGGTGAAAATATTTCTGCTTGGCAAATTTGGAGGCAGGCATGGCCTTGCCTTTCGCCACGCCAGCCAGATCCGAGACAAGGCATTCAACCTCGTCCAGACGGCGTCCGTCGATATAGTCGCGGGCGGCTTGCGGTAAGTTTTCTGTCCAGTCAGCCATGGGTATCTCTCAGGTTGCGCTTGCGCGCGGTTTCTTGAAGAAGTCGGCGATCTTGGCGGCCAAAAGGCCGGAATCACGCTCATGGCCAAGTTTGGCCGCGGTTTCTTTGATCAACTCGTCCGGCAAAAGACCTTTGCCGCGATGGTCGAGAAGCCCGCCAATAAAGGCGTCGTCATATTCGGGATGCGCCTGAACGGTGAAAGCATCGTCGCCGTAAACCAGGGCCGCGTTCTCGCAAAAATCGTTGCTGGCGCAGACCTCGGCCCCTTCGGGTCGTTCGACGACCTGATCCTGATGCCAGGCGTTCAGGGTGACATGGGTGCCGTCAAACTCGTAATCCTGCGGGCCGACGGCCCAGCCGCCCTTGAATTTCTCGACCTTGCCGCCGAGTGCCTGGGCGATGATCTGATGGCCAAAGCAGATGCCAACCATGGGCACATGTTCGCCAACCGCCTTGCGGATGAAATTTTCCAAAGGCTGGATAAAGGGGTGATCCTCGTAGGCGCCATGGCGCGAGCCGGTGATCAGCCAGCCGTCGCAATCATGGACCGAGACGGGGAACTGCATGTTTTCGACATGATAATTGCGAAAGGACAGGCCGCGATTCGCCAAAAGCCTGCGGAAAAAGTCGGGGTAATCCCCCATCTCTTCCTTCAGGGCCGCTGGCGCCTGGCCGGTTTGCAATATTCCGATGAGCATTTTCAACTCTTGCTGGCTTGTTTCGATAAAGGCTAGTCCCGCCCCATACCAAAAGGCAAGGGGCGGCACGGCTTGGCCACCTGTCAGACGGAATCGAGGTAGATCTCGATCATCTCGGCGGGAGAGAGTTCGGCGATGTAATGCAGTTCCTGCCGCTTGGTCATGACCAGATTGTTGATCAGTTCCTTGGGGAAGATCCGCGCCATCTTTTCGCTTTTCTCAAAGACGTTGATCGCCTCTTCCCACGTGTCGGGGATCAGGGGCAGGTCAAGCGCATAGGCATTGCCGGTGATTGGCGGCGGTGGCACCATCTTTTCCTCGATCCCGATAAGGGCGGCGCCAAGGATGGCGGCCAGCATCAGATAGGGGTTCACGTCGCCGCCAGCGGTGCGATGTTCGACCCGGCGGGCCGAGGCGGAACCCGAAGGCACACGGATCGCCGAGGTGCGGTTCTCATAGGCCCAGCAGACGGCATTCGGCGCATGGGCTTCGGGCACCAGACGGTCGTAGCTGTTGGCATGCGGGGCAAAAAGCAGGGTGGAATCGTTCATCGCCCAGAGACAGCCTGCGATCGCATGTTTCAACATGTCGGACCCTTCGGGGCCGCCGTTGGAAAAGACGTTCTTGCCATTGGCATCAATGACCGAAAAATGCGTATGCAGACCGTTGCCGGAATATTCCGGGTAGGGTTTGGCCATGAAGCTGGCGGCAAAGCCATGGCGGCGTGCCAGACCCTTGACCAGCATCTTGAAAAGCCAGGCATCGTCCGCAGCGCGCAGCGCGTCGTCGCAATGCATCAGGTTGATTTCGAACTGGCCCAGACCGGATTCCGAAATGGCGGTATCGGCAGGAATATCCATCTCTTCACAGGCATCATAAAGATCGGTGAAGAATTTGTCGAAAGCATCAAGCGCCCGGATCGACAGGATCTCTGCCGCCTTGCGGCGCTTGCCCGAGCGGGGCGATGGCGGCACCTGCAGGGTCTTGCCGCTGTCGTCGATCAGGAAAAACTCCAGCTCCATCGCGCATACGGGTGTCAGGCCCAGCGCCTTGTAACGGTCCACCACGGCGCGCAGCGCATGGCGTGGATCGCCTTCGTAGGGCTGACCGTTTTCGCGGAACATCCAGAGCGGCAAAAGCGCTGTCGCCGCCTCGAGCCAGGGCATGGGCATATAGCCACGCTCTGTCGGACGCAGGATGCCATCCGCATCGCCGCTTTCAAACAAGAGCGGGCTATCCTCGATATCCTCGCCCCAGATGTCGAGGTTCAGCACCGACATGGGGAACCGCGTGCCATCGGTTGTCACCTTTTCGGCAAAGCG
>JBARVM010000374.1:0-9254 GCA_049646265.1 Paracoccaceae bacterium | reverse complement strand
GCTGGCAATGGTGGGCAGGGCGGGGCAAAATTCGACGATATCGCCGGGTTCCGTGTCGGCCAGACGCTGCTGCAGCGCCGCTACCGGGCCCGGCGCGCCCCAGATCGGCTGCAGGGCGCCGTTATCGACGCCAACAAGGCGTTCAGCCCAGCCTTCCTCTCTGCGTTGAAACTGGCAGATGGGCAGGGCGTCGAAAAATTCGTTGGCCACCAGAAAAAGCGGCGCGGCGGGCAAGTCCTCTGGCCGGGCACACCACTGCACCTTCTGGTCGGGCAAGGTTTGGTGCTGGCGGGACTGCAAGAGGGGCGAGGCCTCGATCAGGCAGACACGCGCGGCGGCCTGCATGCCGGGGACCGAGCGGATGGCGCGCAGGATGTCAGCCATCAGCGTGCCACGTCCCGGCCCTATCTCTGCCAGACAGAAAGGATCGGGTCGCCCCTGATCCAGCCAACATTGCGCCAGCCAAAGGCCGATCAATTCGCCGAACATCTGGCTGATTTCCGGCGCCGTAATGAAATCGCCAGCCCGGCCAAAGGGATCGCGACTGGTGTAATATCCGTGCTCGGGATGAAGAAGGCAGCATTCCATATAGTCTGCCAGCGTTATCGGCCCCGTCGCGCGGATCCGCCCGATCAGGAGATCACTAAGCGGTGACGTGGCCGCGCCGGTCATGCCCGCCGCGCCCTTCGGATGAACCAAAGACCCGCGAGCAACATGGGCAGCGACAAGAGCTGACCCATCGACAGGCCAAATTCCGCGCCGCCAATGACATGGCCAAGCGGGTTCGTTGCCGTGATGAACTGCCCGTCGGCCTGACGCACAAACTCCACCGCAAAACGGCTAAGGGCATAGCCTGCCAGAAAGACACCGGTCAGCAGACCCGGGCGTTTCAAGGCGCCGCGCCGCATAAGCCAGAAAAGGAGCGCGCCCAGAAGCAGCCCCTCCAACCCGGCCTCATAAAGCTGACTGGGGTGGCGGGCGCATTCCCCGACCGCAATGTCGGGGCAGGTCTGCGCCTCGGTGCCGGGAAAAATCACGCCCCAGGGCAGGTTTGTCGGGCGACCCCAAAGTTCCGCATTCACAAAATTTGCCAAGCGCCCGAAAAACAAGCCGACCGGCGCCACCAGCGCCATTGCGTCCGACAAGGGCAGGGCGGGCACGCCGTTCCGGCGGCAAAACCACAGACCCGCCACGACGACCCCCAGAAAGCCGCCGTGAAAGGACATGCCGCCCTGCCAGACCATGATGATCTCGGCCGGGTGGGCAAGGTAATAGGCGGGCTGATAGAATAGAACGAATCCAAGGCGCCCGCCAAGGATCACCCCAAGAATGGTCGCGGTCAGCAGATCCTCGGCTTGTTTAGGTGCCATGGGTGGCTTGTCGTCGGGCCAAAGGGCAGGGCGCGCCATAAGGCTTTGAATGATCTTCCAACCGATGAGCAGGCCGACCAGATAGGCCAGCGCGTACCAGCGCAGCGCCAGTTCCAGCCCGAAAAGATTGATGCTGAATATCTCGTTGGAGAGTTCGGGAAATCGGATCGCGGCCTGCATTTCTTCCTCTTTTCGCTCAAGAACCTTGCTGGCGCCGCGATGTCAACCTTGAGCTTTCCGGCCCGGCACATCATATAGGCCCCATAGGCAGATTAGCCAGATGCGGAGGTGCGCGATGCAAGGCCCGAACAAGTTTTTCGACGATATGTCGAAACTGATGACAAATGCGATGGGTGTCGCGCAGGGCGCCAAGTCAGAGGCGGAGACGGCCATGAAAGGTTGGATGGACCGCTGGCTTGCCGATCGTGACTTTGTCACGCGCGAGGAGTTCGACGCGGTGAAGGCCATGGCACAAAAGGCCCGCGAGGAGAATGAGGCGCTGAAGGCGCGGCTGGACGCGCTGGTCGCCAAGAAGGACGCGCCGGCCACCAAGAAAAAAGCCTGAACTTTTGCCGTCCGGGCCGGGGACTTCCCGGCCGGAAATCGTCTGTTCCAGACCCGCCTCAGCGGGTTCGGCGGCGGGATTGTATCGAATCTGTGGATAATCCCGTCCCAATCTCCTTTTCACCCGTCGTCAAGCGCAACTATTGCCGTCAGGCGGAATTTAATCCTTTACAGCGAAGCGACATGGCCCCACCATATGTCGTGTTACCGGGCGCAGGCAACGCCGGGTATTGTGGGTACATCAAGCTCTAGCGGGTGACGCCGAAAAAAGAGCAGATAAGACGGGGTCGGGCATGGCAATTTCCCAGGATTATTCCGCAGGTGAAGACCTGCATCCGATCGATATCGTCGAGAACCTGGCCCAGTCGCATGATTGGGATTTCGACCGGGTGACGGATGACCAGATCGCCATGGCGGTTGAAGGCCAGTGGCGCACCTATTCGGTGACGCTCGCCTGGTCGGGACAGGACGAGGTCTTGCGGCTTTTGTCGACGTTCGAGCTGGACCCGCCCGCCGAGAGGCTGCCACAGCTTTATGATCTGTTGAACCGGGCCAATGACATGGTCTGGACCGGCGCTTTCACCTATTGGGCAGAGCCGCGGATGATGGTCTGGCGCTATGGTCTTGTGCTGGCGGGTGGGCAAATCGCTGCACCAGCGCAGATCGACCGGCTGATCACGCAGGCGGTGATGGCGGCGGAACGGTTCTACCCGGCCTTTCAGCTGGTTTGCTGGGGGAGCGACAGCCCGGAACGGGCGCTCGACGTCGCCATGTCAGAGGCCTACGGGCGCGCCTGAGCCTTTGTCATCCGCCAGCCTTGCGGCTAAAGTTGCCGAAAGCTGGTTGGGAAGGGCATTTTCATGAAGACTGTCGAAGAGCAGGGGCTGGTGCTTCTGGGCTGTGGTAAGATGGGGTCTGCCATGTTGGCGGGCTGGTTGGCGGAAGGGTTGCCGCCTGCCTCTGTCTGGATCGTCGATCCCCACCCCTCTGACTGGGTCAAGGCGCAGGGTGTCCATCTGAATGCGCCCTTGCCGGACAGGCCGGCCATCGTGCTGATCGCGGTCAAGCCACAGATGATGGGGGAAGCCTTGCCGCAGCTTGCGGCGATGGGTGGCGGGGGGACGCTGTTCCTGTCGGTTGCGGCGGGGACCAAGATCGCCAGTTACGAGGCGATGCTGGGGGCGGCCACGCCCATCGTGCGCGCCATGCCAAACACGCCGGCAGCCATCGGGCGCGGCATCACCGCCATTGTCGGCAATCGTCAGGCCAGCGCCGCACATCTCGATCTGGCCGAACGGCTTTTGCGCGCCGTGGGGCAGGTTGTGCGTCTGGAAGGGGAAGGGCAGATGGATGCGGTTACCGCCCTTTCCGGTTCCGGCCCCGCCTATGTCTTTCACCTGATAGAGGCGATGGCGGCGGCGGGTCAGGCCGAAGGGCTACCGGCCGCCTTGGCCATGCAGCTGGCCAAGGCGACGGTGGCCGGGGCCGGGGCGCTGGCCGAAGCGGCAGAGGAGGGGCCAGATCAGCTCCGCGTCAATGTGACCTCGCCGGGCGGGACGACCGCTGCGGCGCTGGCGGTGCTGATGGACCCGGCGCGCGGATTTCCCGACCTTCTGCGCCGCGCGGTTCATGCGGCGGCCGAGCGGGGGCGGGAGTTGGGCAAATGACCATCACCTTTGACGATTTTCTGAAGGTGGACGTGCGTGTGGGCCGGATCACCCGTGCAGAACCCTTTCCCGAGGCGCGCAAACCGGCGATCAAACTCTGGATCGATTTCGGAGCGGAGATTGGCGAAAAGAAGTCCTCAGCACAAATCACCCGCTATTACACGCCCGAAGCGCTGGTCGGGAAAAAGGTTATCGCGGTGGTCAACTTCCCACCTCGGCAGATCGGCCCGGTGATGTCCGAGGTTTTGACCCTTGGCGTGCCTGATGCCGATGGGGAGGTGGTTCTGTTGGCGCCGGATCACGAGGTGCCGATCGGCGGGCGGCTTTTCTAGCCCAAGCCCCGCACCGCCTCCTTCCGACGTCTGAACCACCTGACCCGGCTTTCGCCAGGCAATCGCCGCGTCAGGTGGCCAGACTCGGTACAAGAAAGATGGCGCCCCGCGTCAGCCGATGTCGCAAGATGCGCCACCTGACCTTGAGGCCATTCCGCCTTTACTGGTTACCCAAACCGTTCCACAAAGGGAACGCTTTCTGTATGACAAATCAGATGGATCGCTCTAATGGGAAAGGGGGTGTGATATTCCCCTATGGCGGCAAACACCAATGTGGAAAATCGTAGCGTGCAACAAAAATCCGGAACGTACCTGAAGCGGCATACGGAAGCCTTGGTCAAGGATGTGGGGATCGAGGCTGCGGCCACGCTTTCATCCAAATCCAAGGCGACGCTTGGCCGTTACTATTCGCATGATACAGAGCATGAGGATCGCTTCATGCCCATCGACGTGGTGGCCGCATTGGAGGCCGCCTCAAGCTTTCCGCATGTGACGGCGGCCCTGGCCGATTTGCGTGGCATCACGCTGGCCTATGATCAGGACCGCCGCAACAGTGCCAAAGGCCATGTGAATGCCGATGTCGTGGCATTGGCGCAGCGCTTTGCCCAGTTGATGGCGGAATATAATGCCTCGATACAGGATGGCCGGATTACCGCCAACGAGGCCAAGCGGCTGTTGAACGAAACTCTGGCAATTCAGCGTGTGCTTCTGGAAATGAAGCTGCATCTGGAAGAAGAAGTTTCCTAACGGGCAAGGGCTGCCCCATTCCTGCGGCAGCCCCCGTATTTCAGTCAGATTGATGCGCGGCTTCAAACCAGCCGCTCCGGTTTGGTCAGGCCGCTTGGCTCGCCTTTGGCCGCCGCGATGGGCGCCGTGGCGGGCGGTTGGCACCGGCAGAGGCCTTGGCGCCCTCACCGTGCTGGTTTGCACCATGAGTTTTTGCCTGAGGCGCGCCATGACGGGGCCCTTTGCCCTTGTGCGGGCGCTGGCCTTGACCGGCAGGGCGGTTCGGCTTCAACCCGGCCTTGGCATTCCGCGCCTTGATATGTTCCGGTTCGAACGGCACTTCGCCGCCAATGACCGGGATCGTTGCCTTCATCGCCTTTTCGATGTCGCGCAATTCGGCCATTTCGAGGGGCGAACAGAAGGCGACAGCCCGACCATCGCGCCCGGCGCGGGCGGTACGGCCAATGCGGTGGACATAGTTTTCCGGCACATTCGGCAGGTCGTAATTATAGACATGGCGCACATCGGGAATGTCGATGCCGCGTGCGGCCACATCGGTGGCCACCAGCACCTTCAGGCTGCCGGTGCGGAAAGATTGCAAGATCCGCTCGCGCTGGTTCTGGCTCTTGTTACCATGGATCGCGCCGACCGAGAATCCCCAGCCTTCGAGCACACGCGCCAGCTTGTCTGACCCGTGTTTGGTGCGGTTGAACACCAGCGCCATTTCGCCATCATGCTTTTTCAGGTAGTCGGCGAGTAGTCTGGCCTTGTCGCCCTGATTGACGAAATGCACGCCCTGGTCGATCCGGTCCACCGGCTTGCCGGGGGCGGCGACCTGTACGCGAACCGGGTCGGTCAGGTAGGATTGGGCCAGTTCTTCCATCAGTTTCGGCATGGTGGCGGAAAAGAGCATGGTCTGGCGAGTAGGCGGCAACAGTTTGGCGATTTGCCGCAGCGCGTGGATAAAGCCGATGTCGAGCATCTGATCCGCCTCGTCCAGCACCAGGTAACGCACCTCGGCCAGCGACAAGGCCTTGCGGTCAAGAAGGTCGATAAGGCGACCGGGCGTGGCAACAAGAATATCGACGCCGCGCGCCAGACGTTCGGACTGCATGTAAAGGGAGGCGCCACCGACGACGCGGTAAGTGCGCACCGGGGTTTCCTTGGCAAAAGCCATCAGATTGTCGGTGATCTGCGTTGCCAGTTCGCGCGTCGGGGCAAGGATCAGCGCGCGGACTGTTTTGGGATTGGGGCGACGGCCAAGCTCAAGCAGCTTGGAAAGGATCGGCAGGCCAAAGGCCGCGGTCTTGCCTGTGCCTGTCTGCGCCAGACCCAAAAGGTCGCGACCCTTCAGCAATTGCGGAATGGCCTCCATCTGGATGGGGGTTGGCTGGGTCAAGCCCAGTTCGTTCAGGTTTTCAAGGATACGCGGTGCGATCCCGAGTGTGTTGAAGTCGGTCAAGTTATTGTCCTGTAACAGGCGCATGGGCGCCAAGAAATATGGCCGCGCGCCCCGGGTAACGGGGTGGCGGAGTGGTGCGGGGCGCAGCCGAACGCGGCTGCTGGACCCCTGGCGTGACATGGGAACCGATCACCCGGCCTCTGTGTTCTTGAGATGAACACGGCTGCTCACGCGGCAGCGGGCCATGGGCGGTAAGGGGCAGATGGACCTTCTGCCGGTAAAAGTCAAGGCTGGCGTTTGCGGCGGGCTTTTGTCACGCGCCGCCCTAAGGCTTCAAGATCGCCTCCAGGCTGCGGATCACATGGCGCATATAGGCCTCGTCATAGCCGGACTTGTTTTCCAGAACCGACAGGAAGGCAGCCACGCGGCCAGTTTGCATATCGGCCATCAGATACTGGCCGCCGTAGCCCGCATGGCCGATAAAGCGCCCATCGGTCATCAGATGGCGGCTGTAGCGCTGCCAGTCGCGCTGGGGGCTGATGGTGGGCGCGGGCCGGGTCAGGCTTTGCGCGATAAAGGCAGCGGAACCGACGGTGGTCTGCCGATCCCCGGTTTGCGCCACGCCGCGCCCCTGACGAACGAACAACAGGCCAAGGCGGGCAAGGTCCGTTGCCGAAAGGCAGCCGCCGCCGGAAAAGGCAGGCAGCCCGTCGGGGCTGAGGCTGATGTGAAAAGCGCCCGCGTAGCCTGCCGCATCGGCAATGGCGGTCAGTTCGGCCTGCAGATCGACAAGGCCTGCGAGGATCAGCGTCAGCACATCGGTATTGGCGGATTTGTACAGGCAATAGCCCGTTCGGTTGCTAAGATCGGCGCCGGTCAGGCCCGCGACGAAATCCTTCAGCGTCAGTTCCGTCGCGCCATCCTTGGGCAAGCGCCAGCCAAGCGCCTCTTCCTCGCGGTAACAATCTGCCGCCGGGTCGCTGTAATCCTCGGAAAAGTCATTGGCGACATTCATGTCGAGCAGATCGCCAAGAGATGCGCCGCGATAGGCAGTGCCGATCCATGGCAGATAGCGCTCCACCCCCGCCGAAAGGTCGAGCAGCCCCGCTTCGACCAGCCGTCCGGCGATCAGGTTTATGTGTATCTTGGTGACGGATTGGATCGAATGGGGGCGCTCGATGCCGAAATCCGCTGCATGTGCGGCAAAGAGCAGCCTGTCCCCCTCTGCCACCACAAGGGCTGAAAAATCGGCGCGGGCGGTAAGGCCGCTGTCGGCGACCCGCGCGGCGATGGCCGGGTCGGGCGCGGGCGTCAGCGACAGGACTTGCCGCGCCCGCACCATCAGGGCGCGGCGAAAGAGCAGATGGGCATTATGAAACCCTGCACGGCGATTGGCGGGCTGGTTCCAGCCTTGCTTGTTATCCGCGCCTACGGAAAGGTCGGGGTTGGGATGGGTGCGCATCCTAGGCCCGCGCCGGGTCAAACCGGTGGATCAGCACGTCAAGGATAGTGCATCCGCTGGCGCTGGCAAAGGCGGGGTTGATCTCTATCTCCGCCAGATCCGGTTCGGCGACGAACCGGGCGCAAAGCGCCTCTATCATCTGGCAGAGCGCCGCCATGTCCGCCGCCGGCGCACCCCGGTAACCCTGCAGAAGCCGCGCCAGCTTCAACCCGTTGAGGGCCGTGGCGATGTCGGCCCCGGTTGCGGGTAACAAAAGGGTGGCGCTGTCGGCCAGAAGTTCGGCCAGGACGCCCCCGGCGCCAAGCGTCAGTGCCGCGCCGAATTGCGCGTCCCGGCGCAGGCCGATCAGAAGTTCGGCCACCGGGCGGGGCGCCATCTCCTCGACCAGAAAACTGTCGGTTACGGCGGCCGGGTCATAGGCGGCCACATCGGCCTGCATCTTTACCAGCGCCTGCGCCAGATCAGCGGGTGTTTTGAGGCCAAGGGCGACCGCGCCCGCCTCTGACTTATGGGCAAGGCGCGGGCCGATCATCTTCAGAACCAGCGGGTAGCTGAGCGCTGCCGCCGCCGTCAGAACCCCGGCTGCCGGGACAAGGCGGCTTTGCGGGACCGGCAGGCCCCATTGGCGGAGGAGCGCCTTTCCCGCCGCCTCATCCACCATCCGCAAGGGCCGGGAAAGATCCTGTGGGCCAAGAAGGGGCAGGGGTGGCGCTGCAGCGATCCGGTCGCGCATCTCTACCAGCCGCGCCGCGGCCTTCACCGCGTCCAGACATTCGACCAGCCCCTGCATCGGGGCAACGCCCTGGTCGACAAGGGTGGCGCGGGTTTCGGCATCCATATTTTCATGCAAGGTGGCGCAAATGGCCGCGGGCAGGCCGCGCGTCCCTGCCGCGCCAGCAAAGGCCCCGGCATCCGCCAGATAATAGGCTTTGGAATCGTCGAGCCCGGCGGCGGGATAATCCTGCACCAGGAGGGCCATGTCGGCCCCTACCGCATCCATCGTCGCGGCAAAGACCGGGCCGGTCCGTTCCGCATCGCCCCAAATGGGCGTGGTGTAATCCAGCGGGTTCGACACGGTGGCTATATCGGGCAAGAGAGCCGCAATGGCGGGCCGCTGATCCGCCCCTATTGCGGGCAGATCGAGCCCGATCTTTTCGCCGTAATCGGCGAGCATCGTCGCGCCGCCACCCGAACAGGTGAAACCCGCCACGCGCCCGCCCTTGGGCAGGCCCGCCACGGTGATGAATTTCAGCGTCTCGACAAGGGCCGAGGGGCTGGAAACGCGCAAGATGCCGACCCGCTCGAAGAGCGCATCATAAAGATCATCCGCCCCGGAGAGAGAGCCGGTATGGCTGACCGTCAGCGCGGAACCGATCTGGGATGAGCCGGTTTTCAGCGCGACAATCGGCATGCCCCGGGCTTGGGCGCGCAGGGCGACATCGGCGAAATGTGCGACATCGCGCAGCCCTTCGATATGCAGGCCAATGGCACGGACGCCGGGCACATCGATCAGATAATCGGTGAAATCCTCGAGGCTCAGCACCGACTGGTTGCCGCATGAAATCATATGGGTCAGTGGCAGGGAACGCTGGCTCATGGTGATGTCGGAACTCAGCATACCGCTTTGCGTCACGATGGCGGCACCCTGACCCCGGTGGCTGGCGCCACCATGGGCAAAGGGCCAAAGTGCTGTTTTTGAAAGATAATTAATGGCGCCGTAACAGTTGGGGC